>NZ_JANQCW010000021.1:0-25007 GCF_024723635.1 Campylobacter sp. W0066.1
TATGTGGGAATTTGTGTTAGAATAAGAGAGATGCGGGGGGGGGGCGGAGAATATTTGCTTATAACATGTAGTAGAGTTTTTTAGTAAAAATAAAGGAAAATAAGTTATTATAAAAAATGTGGGAATTTTGTGTCAAATATAAAGAAAATAATATTTTAAATATAAATTAAGAAAATGAAAGAAAAAATAAATAGTTAAAGATAAAATATGATTAGATAAATTTATACTCAAAATACTTGAAAACAATAAATGGATTATGTTTTAAGATAATATAGGTATATTATCTTTTTTGTTTATTAAGAAGATTTACACTTAGTAAAACAATAAAACTAAAAATTAAAAGTATGAGGCTATAAATATGAGCTGTAACAAAATCTAAATTTTCCATACTTTCATATATAGCAATACTAGCTACTTTTGTTTCTCCGCTTAAAGAACCACCTATCATTAATACTATACCAAACTCGCCCATAGTATGTGCAAAACTTATCACCAAAGCACTTAATATAGCTGGTTTGATACTAGGTAAGATTACTCTAAAAAGCGTAATGAAAGAATTTTTTCCCAAAGAAAAACTTGCTTCTATAATATTTTTAGAAATCATAGACATTGCATTATATAAAGGATTAAACATAAAAGGTAAAGAATAAATACAACTTGCTATCACCAAACCTTCAAAGGTAAAAGCCAAGGTGATATTAAAGTGTTTTTCTAAAAAATTCCCCAAAAAAGAGTATTTTGAAAATAAAATCAATAAGTAAAAACCAACAACAGATGGTGGTAAAACCAAAGGTAAGGTTATTATAGTTTCTAGAATTTTTTTTGCTCTAAATTGCTTAAAAGTAAAAACCCAAGCAAGAGGTATGCAAAAACAAAACAAAATTATACAAGTAATAAGAGAAAGTTTTATGGAAACTAAAAAAGGCGTCCAATCTATACTTAATAATAATTGCGTCATTATTAAAACTTTCTCAAGTCAATAAGACTTGAGATTATTTTCCTAAATTTGGCTCCATTTCTATAATTTTCCAAGGGAGTCCTTGAGTATTTAGCTCATCCATAAAAGGTTTGGCGTCAAATTCTTCCATGTTAAACACACCTTTTCCTTGCCAAATTCCTTTAGCGATTAGCTTTGTTCCTATCATTGCAGGAACTCCAGTAGTATAACTCACAGCTTGTGCTCCGGTTTCTTTAAAGCATTCTTCGTGATTACAAACATTATAAATATAAACTTGTCTATCTTTTCCATCTTTTACACCGCGAATCACACAACCTATATTAGTATAGCCTTTGGTGCGAGGGCCTAAACTAGCAGGATCAGGAAGCAAAGTTTTTAAAAATTCTATTGGTATTATTTCTTTGCCTTGATGCATAACAGGCTTAATACCTAGCATACCAACATTTTCAAGACATTTCATATGAGTTAAATAGCTTTGCCCAAAAGTCATGAAAAATCTTATTCTTTTTAAACCTTTGATATTTTTTACTAAACTTTCAAGCTCTTCATGATAAAGTAAATAACTATCTTTTACCCCTACTTCAGGATAATCCCACTCCATTTTTATTTCCATAGGATCAGTTTCTATCCATTTGCCATTTTCCCAGTAACGACCTTTAGCAGAAACCTCTCTTAAGTTAATTTCAGGATTAAAATTAGTAGCAAAAGCATAACCATGATCTCCAGCATTACAATCTAATATATCTATATAATGAATTTCATCAAACAAATTTTGCTGTGCATAAGCGCAAAATACATTAGTAACACCTGGATCAAATCCACTACCTAAAAGTCCTAAAATTCCTGCTTGTTTAAACTTATCATTTCTTGCCCATTGTTCTTTATATTCAAATTTAGCTAAATCAGGATGTTCATAGTTTGCAGTATCTACATAGTGGATATTAGTTTGAATGCACGCATCCATTAAAGTAAGATCTTGATAAGGTAAAGCTACATTTAATAAAATTTCAGCTCCTGTTTTTTTGATAAGTTCTACAACAGCAGCGGTGTCATCTGCGTCTATTTGCTCAGTTTGAATTTCTACACCTAAACGCTCTTTTATAAAAGCTGCTATTTCATCACATTTACTTTTAGTTCTACTTGCTAGAGTTATTTTGCTAAAAACATCACTATTCATTGCACATTTTACAGTCGCAACACGGCTTACACCACCTGCACCTATAATCAAAAGATTTTTCATCATTTTTCCTCAAATTTTTTAGAAAATTGTAACAAAAAAACTTTATAAAGTATTGAAATAAAAAAAACAAAAAATAATTTTTATAATGTTTTTTTAAAATAAAACAAGTAAAATGATAATTTTTTAAATTTTTTAAGGACACTTATGAATTTACAAAGTGTAGAACTTTCTTATCCTATTGTTATTACTTTTATTACTTATGCATTTTTAATGCTTTTTATAGGTTTTTATTTTTACAAAAAAAATCAAAACAGTAAAGATTATTTTGTTGGTAATGCCTCCATGGGGCCGGTAATATCTGCCTTAAGTGCAGGTGCTTCTGATATGAGTAGTTGGCTTTTAATGGCTTTTCCTGGTGCTTTATATGCAGCTGGATTAGGGCAAATTTATATAGCCATAGGCTTAAGTTTTGGTATGTTTTTAAACTGGACCTTTGTTGCTAAAAGATTAAAGATTTTTTCTCAAATAGCCAAAGAATGTATTACAATTCCTGATTTTTTCGAAAGTCGCTTTCATGATGATAGACATATTTTAAGAAGCATTTGTGCAGTAGTCATTTTGGTATTTTTTACTATTTACATTAGTGCTGGATTAGTAAGTGGTGCTAAGCTTTTTGAAAGTGTATTTAATTTACCTTATATTTTTGCCTTAAGCATTGGATTTTTAGTTATTGTTTTATATACTTTTTTAGGTGGCTACAAAGCCGTATGTTGGACTGATATGATACAAGGACTTTTAATGATGAGTTCATTAATCATCATTCCTTTTGTGATGATTTTTGAACTTGGTGGCTTTGGCGAAGCTTTTTCTACTATAAATGATGTAAAACCTCAAGCCTTTGGTTTAGATGGTGGTGGTTGGTTAGTCGTAGTATCAACCCTAGCATGGGGGCTTGGTTATTTTGGTCAACCTCATATTTTAATTCGTTTTATCTCTATAAAAAATGTAAAAGAAATTCCTACTGCAACTTTTATAGGCATAACTTGGATGGTAATTTCTTTATTTGGTGCTGCTATGATAGGATTTTTAGGTATTGCTTATATAGCTAAATTTAATCTTACTTTAAATGACCCTGAAAGAATATTTATTGTAATGTCTCAAGTGCTTTTTAATCCTTGGGTGGCAGGAATTTTACTCAGTGCGATTTTAGCAGCTATAATGAGCACTGCGAGTTCTCAACTACTAGTATGCGCTTCTAGCTTGGTGCAAGATTTTTATACACAAATCTTAAAAAGAAAAACAAATGATAAAAATATTACTTTATTATCACGTCTAGGTGTTTTAGCTGTTGCTTGTGTAGCTTTTGTACTTTCACTTGATACGCAAAGTCAAATTTTAGGTATTGTTTCATATGCATGGGCAGGTTTTGGAGCTAGTTTTGGAAGTGTTATTTTATTTTCTTTATTTTATAAAAATATGAGCAAAGAAGGTGCGATAGCTGGAATGGTTAGCGGGGCTTTGACCGTTATATTTTATAAACATTTTGGTTCAAATTTTATAGCAATTTATGAAATCATTCCTGGATTTTTAGTTGCAAGTTGTTTTATTGTAATTTTTAGTATAATTTTTAAAGCAAAAAAACATACAATAAAACACTATGAAAAAATGCTAAAAGAAATTTAAATGTTTAAATCTTTTTTTTATTCAAAAAAATGGGCATTGTGGGCTTATTTGGGTTTGTTTTTTTTACTAGCTTCTTTACTCGCTCAAACTTCCATTAATGTTGCAATAAATGAATGGTATAAAGAATTTTACGATGTTTTACAAGATGCGAAAAATCATAGCATAAATGACTTTTATCATTTTATTAAACAGTTTTTATATTTAGCATTGCCTTATGTATTAATCGCCACTATCACACAATATTTTGGAAGTATTTATGCCTTTAAATGGCGTGAAGCTATGACTTTTGATTATATTAAATTTTGGCAAAAAAAAGATGACAACATAGAAGGTAGTTCACAAAGAATTCAAGAAGATATTTATAATTTTTCAAAAATCATAGAAAGCTTAGGATTGGCTTTTGTTAAGGCAATTATGACCTTAATTGCTTTTGTACCTATCTTATGGATGTTAAGCGCGCATGTTAATTTACCTATCTTAAAAGATATTAATGGCTCTTTAGTATGGATTGCATTTTTGGTTTCTTTGGGAGGTCTTGTTATATCATGGTTTGTTGGCATTAAATTACCCGGTCTTGAATATAATAATCAAAAAGCCGAAGCTGCTTTTAGAAAAGAACTTGTTTTTGCTGAAGATGATAGAAAAAATTATGCAAGCGATGAAAGTATTTTAAGTTTATTTACTGGACTTAAAATCAATTATAAAAGATTATTTTTGCATTATGGGTATTTTAATATATGGCTTTATTTATTTGAGCAAATCATGGTTATAGTGCCTTTTTTAATCATGGCTCCAAGCTTGTTTTTAGGACTTATACAACTTGGGATTATCATACAAGTTGGCAATGCTTTTGATCAAGTTAGATCCTCATTTAGTATTTTCATCACCAACTGGACAACTATCACTCAATTGCGTAGCATTTATAAACGTTTAGATGAATTCGAAAAAAATATTGAATATAGAAAACATAAATTAATTTAAAATATATCATTTATTTTAAGCTAATTTTATAGTTTTGATTTGATATAATTTTGCAAAAATTTTATTAAAGGAGTTTTTTTGGACCCCAGTCAATCTTTAGACTTAAATCAAACATTACCCGCTGTTGCCTCAATTGATGTAGGCTATTCTACTTTTATGATTCTTGTTGCATTAGCTTTAGTGCTTTTAAATGGATTTTTTGTTTTATCTGAATTTGCTATTGTTAAAGTGCGTAGATCAAAACTTGAAGAAATGGTAAAAGAAAAAAAACGCAATGCAAAAAAAGCTTTGGAAGTAACTTCAAAACTAGATACTTATTTAAGTGCTTGCCAACTTGGTATTACATTAAGCTCTCTTGCTCTTGGTTGGATAGGTGAACCTGCTATTGCTAAAATTCTTGAAGTTCCTTTGGCAAATTTAGGTTTAGCTCCAGCATTAATTCATACCATAGCATTTGTTATTGCTTTTGCTATTATCACATTGTTGCATGTTGTATTAGGTGAATTAGTTCCAAAAAGCGTTGCTATCGCTATTGCAGATAAAGCTGTTTTATGGGTTGCAAGACCATTGCATTTATTTTGGTTACTTTTCTTACCTTTTATCAAAACATTTGACTTTTTAGCTGCAATTTCTTTAAAAGTTATAGGTATTAAACCTGCTAAAGAACATGAATTAAGCCACTCTGAAGAAGAAATTAAATTTATTGCAAGTGAAAGCCAAAAAGGTGGAGTTTTAGATGAGTTTGAAACTGAAATCATACGCAATGCAGTTGATTTTTCAGATACAGTAGCAAAAGAAATCATGACACCTAGAAAAGATATGATATGTCTTAACAAACAAAAAAGCTATGAAGAAAATATGCAAATAGTTTGTCAGTACAAACACACACGCTTTCCATACATAGATGGTTCTAAAGATATCATTTTGGGTATGGTACACATTAGAGACATCATGCAAAATGAACTTAGTAAAGATAAGAAAAATTTAGATGATTTTTTAATCAAAATGATCTTAGTTCCAGAAAATATCAGCATATCCAAAGTTCTTTTCATGATGAATAAAGAACAAGTACACACAGCATTAGTAGTAGATGAATATGGTGGCACAGCCGGTCTTTTAACTATGGAAGATATTATGGAAGAAATCGTTGGAGATATTAACGATGAGCATGATGATTCTAGTCCACATTTTAAAAAACTTGCAGAAAACATTTATGAATTTCAAGGAAGATATGAAATTAGTGAAGTAGAAGAAATGCTTGATATACGCTTTAATGAAGAACTAGAGCAAGTCACTATAGGTGGATATGTTTTCAATCTCTTAGGACGCTTACCGGTAGTTGGAGATAGAATAGAAGATGAATTCTGCTACTATGAAGTCAAAAAGATGGATGGAAATAGTATAGAACGCATTAAAGTTGTACGCAAAAATACTGACGAAGAAGAGTGATAAACTCTTCTTTTTACTCTCATATAACCCTTAATCTATTCATTTTAACTTACAAGGAAAATATATGCAATTATATGATGAAATTAATCAATTTATGCAAGAATGCAAAAGCATTATAATATCTTCTTTAAATTTAAACAATCAAACAATATGCTCATATGCACCTATTATAAAAATTAAAAATGATTTTTATATTTATATTAGTGAAATTGCTGAACATTTTGAAGGAGTAAAATACAATAATAAAAACATAGAAATTATGTTTATAGAAGATGAAAAAGATTGTATGTCAATCTTTGCAAGAAAAAGACTTAAATTTAGGGTAGAAAGTATAGAAATAACAAGAGATAATCAGCTATTTGAGCAAGTATTAAATACTTATGAAAATGAAAACAATAAAGAAATAATTCAAGTCATTAAGAATATGCAAGATTTTCATTTATTTCAACTTATACTGAAAAATGGAAGATATGTTAAAGGTTTTGGAAAAGCATATGAAATTAACGAGGGAGTAATTAATTTAATTAATTCAAAAGGACATAAATAATCCAAGATGAGCTATTGCTCATCTTGGATAGATTAACCGTTTCTTTTCTTGATAATTTCTTCAGAAACATTTTTTGGAACTTCGTCATAGTGATCAAATTCCATAGAATAAGTAGCACGGCCTTGAGTTTGGCTTCTAAGATCGGTTGAGTAACCAAACATCTCAGCTAAAGGACAGAATGCTGTAATAATTTTATTACCACCTCTTTCATCCATTGAATTTACTTGGCCACGACGTTTATTTAAATCACCAATAACATCACCCATATATTCTTCCGGAGTTTCAACTTCAACTTTCATCATAGGTTCTAAGATTACAGCACCTGCTTTTCTAGCACCTTCTTTAAAGCCCATAGAAGCTGCAAGTTTAAACGCCATTTCAGAAGAATCCACTTCGTGATAACTTCCATCATAAACAGTTACTTTAACATCTTCAACAGGATATCCTGCTAAAACACCGTTTTGTAATGCTTCTTGAACACCTTTATCAACTGCCGGAATATATTCTTTTGGAATTACCCCACCTTTGATATCATTTACAAACTCATAACCACTACCTGGCTCAAGTGGCTCAAGTCTTAAGAATACATGACCATACTGACCACGACCACCTGATTGTTTAGCGTATTTGTATTCTTGCTCAACTGTTTTTCTAATAGTTTCACGGTAAGCAACTTGAGGTTGACCAACTTCTGCTTCAACTTTAAACTCACGAAGCATTCTATCAACAATGATTTCTAAGTGAAGCTCACCCATACCTGAAATGATAGTTTGACCACTTTCTTCATCTGTAGAAACTCTAAAGCTTGGATCTTCTTGAGCTAATTTATTTAAAGCAATAGACATTTTTTCTTGATCTGCTTTTGTTTTAGGCTCAACAGCAACTGAAATAACAGGATCTGGGAAATCCATTCTCTCTAGAATAACCTTATCTTTTTCACTTGCTAAAGTATCACCAGTTAGTGTGTCTTTAAGACCAACAACCGCTCCAATTTCTCCTGCATATAAAGTTTTAATCTCTTCTCTTTTATTAGAGTGCATTTTCAAAAGACGACCAATTCTTTCTTTTTTATCTTTTGTTGAATTATATGCATAAGAACCGCTTTCTAAACTTCCTCTATATACACGAACGAAAGTTAATTGCCCAACAAAAGGGTCGGTCATAATTTTAAATGCAAGACCTGCGAATTCACCATCATCAGTTGATTTTACAGAAACTTCTGTACCATCTTCATATTCACCTTTGATATTAGCAACTTCATCAGGAGCTGGTAAATAAGCAACAACAGCATCAAGTAATGGTTGAACACCTTTATTTTTAAAAGCTGTACCACAAAGCATAGGAACCATAGAAAGACTTAAACATCCTGCTTTAATACCTGCTTTGATTTCTTCTTGAGTAAGCTCTTCACCGCCTAGATATTTTTCCATTAATTCATCGCTTGTTTCAGAAACCGCTTCTATCATTTTTGTACGATATTCTTCAGCTTTTTCTTTAAGCTCAGCTGGAATTTCTTTTTCTACATAATCAGTCGGTTTGTTTTCATCTTCCCATACCAAAGCTTTCATGGTAATAAGATCAATTACACCTTTGAAATTATCTTCAGCACCGATTGGAATTTGAAGTGGAACTGGGTTGCCTTTTAAGCGATTTTTGATTTGCTCTTCAACATTAAAGAAATTTGCACCAATTCTGTCCATTTTATTTACAAAAACAATTCTTGGAACACCATATTTATTAGCTTGTCTCCATACAGTTTCTGATTGTGGTTGAACTCCACCTACTGAACAAAATACCGCAACAGCGCCATCTAAAACACGCATTGATCTTTCAACTTCGATTGTAAAGTCAACGTGGCCTGGAGTGTCTATAAGGTTGATTTGGTGATTTTTCCAAAAACAAGTTGTAGCAGCAGAAGTAATTGTAATACCCCTTTCTTTTTCTTGCTCCATCCAGTCCATTGTAGCTGCACCATCATGCACCTCACCAATTTTATGACTCATACCTGTAAAGAAAAGAATTCTTTCACTAGTAGTTGTTTTACCTGCGTCAATGTGAGCTGCAATACCTATATTTCTAACTCTTTTTAAAGGAGTACTTCTTGACATGTTTTACTCCTCTTACCAGCGATAATGAGCAAATGCTTTATTAGCTTCTGCCATTTTATAAGTATCTTCTTTCTTCTTGAATGAAGCACCTTTGCTATTAGCTGCATCTAGTAATTCAGCTGCTAATTTTTCAATCATAGTTCTTTCACTTCTTTTTCTAGCAAAAGAAATAATCCATCTTATAGCTAAAGCTTGCTGTCTAGCTGGGCGTACTTCCACTGGAACTTGATAAGTGGCACCACCAACACGACGAGATTTAACTTCTAATAAAGGCTTGATATTTTCAATAGCATCATTAAAAATTTCTATACCTTTTTTTTCTCCACCTTTTTTATCGATAGCTTCTAAAGCACCATACATAATAGTCGTAGCCGTACTTTTTTTACCATCATACATTAAAGAATTAATGAATTTTGTGATTACTTTGTTTCCATAAATCGGGTCTGGCAAGACTTCTCTTACCGGAGCTTTTCTTCTTCTCATAATTTTCCTTCAAATTTATAATTTTACTCAAACAAAATCAAATCTAACGGATTTGTCTGCAATCTTATTACTTAGCTGCTGCTTTAGGGCGTTTTGCACCATATTTAGAACGAGAAACAGTTCTTTTTGCAACACCTGCAGTATCTAAGGCACCACGAACAATGTGATACTTAACACCTGGTAAGTCTTTTACCCTACCACCACGCACTAAAACAATGCTGTGTTCTTGTAGGTTGTGACCTTCACCACCGATATAACTAATAACTTCAAAGCCACTTGTAAGTCTTACTTTGGCAACTTTTCTTAACGCTGAGTTTGGTTTTTTAGGAGTTGTTGTATAAACCCTAGTACAAACTCCCCTTCTTTGTGGGCAATTTTTAAGCGCTGGTGATTTAGATTTTTCTAAAACTTTTTTGCGCTCTTTTCTAACCAATTGATTTATGGTTGGCACAGTAATTCCTTTCATTAATAAAATAATAAACTTTGGATAATATCTAAATTTTACTTATAAAATTATAAACTATTAAGGTTTTCTTGGAGTTTTTCTAAAAACAAATAAATGTGATAAGCATCATTGCTGGCATGATTAACATTAATACTAAAAGGAATGATAAATTTTTTATTTTCTTTTATAATCTTTCTACTTGTTATAATAGGAAAGAAATGTTGCTCTTTTTTTAGCAAGTGTAAAGAAAAATTCTCAAAAGCTATCCAAGGAATAGCAGAAATATTAAAAAGATTATCTATAGGTTCTTTTAAAAACATACTTTTATTACTTTTTAATAATTGTTTATCCTCTTCATATAAAGACAAAAAATCATTTAAATTTTCTTTATAGAAAGTCCAAAGAACAGAAAAAGTTTTAGAGTCCTTGTGAAAAATAGTATAAGAAGGATGGATAATATCATAACATATTAGTTGTTTGTTTTGATCTAAACTAAATTTAAAATTATCAAAAGCATTTATACTTTTACTAGTAGTGTGGATAAAACAAGGGTAGAATTCATAATTATTGTTTTTAATAAAATAATAAAAAGAACTAATATCTAATTTAACAGTAATTTCAAACGAGCAAGGGATATTTTGAGTATAAAAGTTAAAATGTTCTTTTCTTTTATATTGTTCTAAATCAATTATTTTAAACATAAAATACTTTAAAAATCCTAGCAAAATTGCTAGGATTGAAAATTAATTTTGTTGTTTAAGCTTTAAATTTTGATCTCCATAAAGACCTGTACCAACAGGAATCATACGACCTAAGATTACATTTTCTTTTAGATCTTCAAGATAATCAAATTTACCTGCAATACTTGCTTCTGTTAAAACTTTTGTTGTTTCTTGGAATGAAGCAGCTGAAATCACACTATCACTTCCAATAGCTGCTCTTGTAACCCCAAGCAATACAGGCTCAGCTACAGCAGGTTCACCGCCATATCTTAAAATTCTTTCATTTTCTTCTCTGAATTTTCTTCTTGAAACCAAATCACCTACAATAAAGTTTGTATGACCGCTATCAACAATTTTTACTTGTCTTAGCATTTGCGATACGATGATTTCAATATGCTTATCAGAAATCACAACACCTTGACCACGATAAACTTGCTGAATTTCAGAAATAAGATAATAATGCAATGCTTTTTCACCTAAAATTCTAAGCACATCATGACTTGAAATAACTCCATCGGTTAATTTCTCACCCGCATGGATAAATTCACCATCTCTTACTTGAATGCGTTTTGATTTATCAATTAAATACTCTGCACTACTTCCATCTTCTGCTTGGATAATGATTCTTTCTTTTGATCTTAAAGGTTTATCAAACCTAACAACCCCATCAATTTCAGCCACAACAGCAGTATTTTTTGGCTTTCTTGCTTCAAACAATTCAGATACCCTTGGAAGACCTCCAGTAATATCTTTTGACTTAGCCGCTGCCTTTGGAGTTTTAGCTAGGATATCAGCTTGTTTAACCTTATCGCCATCATTTACATAAATAACAGTTTTTGGCTCTAGTTGATAACGCACTACTTTGTCATTTTCACCTATAATTAACAATGCAGGACGCACTCCACTTGGTAAATACTCATTAATAACAAGCGATCTTTTACCCGTTGCTTCATCAATTTGCTCATCAGCACTATAACCTGACTCAATATCTTCAAAGTTAATTGCACCTGCAACTTCTGCGATTACAGTATTATTATACGCATCCCATTCAGCAATAATGGTTTTATCTTCTTTGCTTGATTTTGCTATGATGGTTTTAGGATTATCTACAAAAGCACTATCGTCAAATTCAATCACAGATTCTCTTGGTATATAATGTCTTTTTGCCTCTCTATCATTTTCATCAGCAATAACAACAAAAACACCTTTTTCTTTAACTACATCGCCTTTTTTTAGATTTCTAATTCTATCTAAACCATCCCCTTTAAGCATATAAAACTTCAAAGTACCTTTTGCGCCAGCTATAATATCTTGAGTGATAGGATCTCCATCTTTTACTAGCAACTCACTCGCATAAGGAATACGGTTTGGTATATTCCAACCTTCTTTGATTACTTCTACAATACTTTCATTTTCAGCTACTTCATCACCATCACTATATGGAATATATAATTTACCTTCAATATTACCGCTTACACCCGCAAGTTCATTAGCTTTTGCTAAGTCGTATTTTCTTAATATAAATTTAGCTTCATTGTTTTTCGCTTTAACACTAACCACTACATCTTCATACGCATGTTCAATATGGATAGTTCCTTTAAATGGAGCTTTGATTTTTGGTTCAACAAGTAAAATAGCAGCATTGCGATGATTTGCAACGATAGTTTTACCTTGTCTATCTTCATAGGTATTAAGATTATAAAATCTTACAAAACCTTCTTTGTGTGCTACTACTTGGCGATCTTGTAAATCTGTACTAGCAGTACCACCACTGTGGAAAGTTCTTAGTGTAAGCTGTGTTCCTGGTTCACCGATTGATTGAGCAGATATAATACCTACAGCCTCACCTGGCTTAACTAATTTGCCTTCACCTAGGTTAATACCATAGCATTTAGAACATACGCCTTTTTTAGCTTTACAAGTAATAGGAGTTCTAATACTTACACTCTTTACACCACTTTCAACAATAATCCTAGCTTTTTCTTCATCTACTAAAGTACCTTCTGAGAATAAAATTTCATTAGTAATAGAATCAATAATATTTTCAGCTAAAACTCTTCCTAAAATTCTTTCTTCTAAGGTTTCAATTACAACACCATCTGCAGTGATTTCATTAATCTCAACACCCTCATGTGCGCCACAATCTTCCATTGTAACTTTTACATTTTGCGCCACATCGATAAGTTTTCTTGTCAAATAACCTGCATTTGCTGTTTTTAAGGCTGTATCTGCAAGACCTTTTCTAGCACCGTGAGTTGAAATGAAATATTCAAGAACGTTAAGTCCTTCACGGAAGTTTGAAATAATCGGTGTTTCAATAATAGAACCATCAGGTTTAGCCATAAGACCCCTCATCGCAGCAAGCTGTGAAATTTGAGCTGCTGAACCCCTAGCACCAGAATCTGCCATCATATAAATAGAGTTAAATCCTTCTTTGTCTTTTTTAATTAATTCCATCATATCTTTTGATAAGACATTATTAGTGCTTTTCCAAATATCAATAATCTTATTATATCTTTCGCCTGAAGTAATCAAACCTAAATTATATGAATTTTGGATTTCTCTTACTTGTTTTTTAGCTTCTTCTATACTTTTTTGCTTTTGATCAGGCACAATAATATCAGCAATTGAAATAGAAATACCCGCTTTTGTTGCATATTCAAAACCAAGATCTTTTAATTTATCTAAAAAGCTAGCACTTACTTCAAGGCCACCTTCTTTATAAACATAATCAACCAAAGCTGCAATATCTTTTTTCTTCATGACTTTATTCCACATATTTTCAGGAACAAAATCAGGTAAGATAGACTTAATGATTAATCTTCCCGCAGTCGTAGTGATTTTTCTACCATCAACCACACTTCTAATACTTGCATGAATATCTAAAGATTTTGCTTCTAGGGCAATCATAACCTCTTCAATACCTGTGCAAATTTTATGCTCACCCTTAGCACCATCTTTTTCTAAAGATAGATAATAAATCCCCAAAACCATATCTTGAGAAGGCACAGTCACAGAACGACCACTTGCTGGAAGCAAGATATTCATAGATGAGAGCATTAATACTTTACACTCAGCTATTGCTTCTTGTGATAAAGGCACATGTACAGCCATTTGGTCCCCGTCAAAGTCAGCATTAAACGCTGCACATACTAATGGATGAAGTTGAATTGCCTTGCCCTCTACAAGCACAGGATGGAAAGCTTGAATAGAAAGTTTATGCAAGGTTGGAGCACGGTTAAGCATTACAGGATGACCTTTAACAACCTCTTCTAAACACTCCCAAACCTCATTGGTTTTATTTTCTATCATTTTTTTAGCTTGTTTTACAGTGGTAGCATAACCTTTTTCTTCAAGTTTAGCTAATAAGTGTGGCTTAAATAATTCTAAAGCCATTTTTTTAGGTAAACCACATTGATCCATTCTAAGTTTTGGCCCAACAACAATAACACTACGACCTGAAAAATCCACCCTTTTACCAAGTAGATTTTGTCTGAAACGACCTTGTTTTCCTTTGATGATTTCACTTAAAGATTTTAATGGACGTTTATTTGCACCTTTAACCGCATTTGCTCTTCTACCATTATCAAATAAAGCATCAACTGCTTCTTGAAGCATTCTTTTTTCATTTCTAATGATGATTTCAGGTGCATCAAGTTCCATAAGTCTTTTCAAACGCGTATTTCTATTGATAACTCTTCTGTATAAATCATTCACATCAGAAACTGCAAATTTTCCACCATCTAAAGCTACTAAAGGTCTTAAATCAGGTGGTAATACAGGTAAATTTGTAATCATCATCCACTCGGGACGATTAGGTACCACTTCATCAATATTTGTATTGCTATTTAAATTGCTATTTAAGAAATTTTCTACCACTTTTAAACGTTTGATGATAGTTTTTTTCTTTGCTTCTGAATTAGTTGCTGCAATATCTTCTTTTAGTTTATTTAAAAGCTCAACAAGATCTAAATTTGCTAGCAAATCTCTAACAACTTCACCACCCATTCTAGCTTTAAATCCACTACTTTCATAGCGTTGCATTAAATTTAAATATTGCTCTTCATTTAATACATCACAAAATTCAACTTTTTTAGTATTTTCATTATCATAGTAAGCATCACCTGGATTTTCTACTATATATGCTTCATAATACAATACGCGTTCTAAGTCTTTCATCTTTACGCCAAGCAAAGTACCGATACGACTTGGTAAAGAATTTACATACCAAATATGTGCCACCGGTGTAACTAGCTCAATATGTCCCATTCTTGAGCGGCGTACTTTAGAACTAGTGACTTCAACACCACATTTTTCACACTTAATGCCTTTGAAGCGCATTTTTTTATATTTACCACAAAGACACTCATAATCTCTTACTGGTCCAAAAATTTTAGCACAAAAAAGCCCGTCTCTTTCAGGCTTTAAGGTTCTATAATTAATCGTTTCTGGTTTTTTTACTTCCCCATAAGACCATGATTTGATTTTTTCAGGACTTGCAAGTCTTAATTGAAAAGCTTCAAAGTCTCTAGGTCTGCCATCTTCTTTTATTTCGATAGGTTTAAATTTACTCATTATTCTCATCCTTATCAAAAATCTCAACATCTAAAGCAAGAGATTTTAATTCATTTGTAAGTACAAAGAATGTTTCTGGAATACCTGTTGCTGGAACATTCTCACCTTTTGTTAAAGCTTTATAAGCACTAAATCTACCTTCAACATCATCAGATTTTATGGTTAACATTTCTCTTAAAGTATGAGCCGCTCCATAAGCTTCAAGAGCCCAAACCTCCATCTCACCAAATCTTTGTCCACCAAATAAAGCCTTACCACCAACTGGTTGTTGTGTTACAAGACTATAAGGTCCAGTACTTCTTGCGTGAACTTTTTCATCTACTAAGTGGTGTAATTTAAGCATATACATACATCCAACATGTACACGCTCTGCCATTTTTTCACCAGTTCTTCCATCATAAAGTTCGCTTTTTCCATCCATAGCTATTTTAGCCATCTCAAAAAGCTTACCAAATTCTTCAACCGTTACACCCTCAAATACAGGAGTAGCAAATTTTACCCCTTTAGCCCAATCTCTAGCATAAGAAATAAGTTGCTCATCATTTAAAGTTTGCACAAATTTCTTTTCTAGCTCAAGTCTAGATACACTACAAATTTCAAGAATTTTTTCGCGTAATTCTTTTACAAAATCTTTTTGTTTTCTATCAAAAATTTCTTGAATTTGATCACCTAGTCTCATACCAACAATTCCTAAGTGACTTTCAAGAATTTGCCCTATATTCATACGGCTTGGAACCCCTAAAGGATTTAAAGCTATATCAATAGGTCTTCCATCAGGTAAATATGGCATATCAACTTCTGGAACGATATTAGAAACAATACCTTTATTTCCATGGCGTCCTGCCATTTTATCTCCAACTTTTAATTTTCTCTTAGTCGCGATATATACTTTAACAAGTTTTACTACTCCACTTGGTAAAATATCATCTTTTTCTAAAATTTCTAATTTTTCATCATGTTCTGTTTTAAGTTTTTTCTTCTCATTTTGGAAATGGTTTTTTAAATCATCGTATTCTTTTTGCACTTCTTTAGAATAAGCCTTAACTAAAGAATTTAATGCAAAACGATTAATTTTTTCTAATTCTGCAATTTCTACTTTGGAACCTTTTTTATATTTAACACCATTTATTTCTTCATCTGAATTTAAAGGTGACTTAGAAAGTAAAGAACAAACCCTTAAAGTTTCTTCTCTATCCATCATTAAAAGTCTATCATGATGTTCTTTTTCAAGGTTTAATTTTTCATCATCATAAGCTTTTATAGCACGTGCATCTTTTTCATAACCTTTTTTAGTAAAGATTTTTACATCTACAACAACACCTTCTAGTGAAGCAGTTGCATATAAAGATTTATTTACAACATGTCCAGCTTTTTCGCCAAAAATAGCTCTTAATAATCTTTCTTCAGGTGTAGGTTTTACTTCGCCTTTAGGAGAAACTTTACCCACTAAAATCATGCCAGGCTTAATATGAGTTCCTATTTTAGCAATACCACTCTCATCAAGATGTGCTAAATCCTCTTCTTTTACATTTGGAATATCTTTTGTAATTTCTTCTACACCATCTTTAAGTTCTCTAGCCTCTACTTCTTTTTCATAAATATGAACGCTAGTAAAAGTATCTTCACGTAAAATTTTCTCACTAATTACAATAGCATCTTCATAGTTATACCCATGCCATGGCATAAATGCGATTAAAGCATTTTTACCAATAGCAAGTTCGCCTTGATCCATACTTGGACCATCTGCAATGATTTGACCTGCTTGAACAAATTCACCTTTTTTAACAATCGGATGTTGAATAAAAGTTGTATTTTGGTTAGTTCTTAGATTTTTTTCCATTTTGTAATGATCAATAAATGGTCCATTTTCATCTTCACCCAAAATGAAAATATTTTTATTATCAACCTTTTCTACAATCCCTGCTCTTTTAGCTTTAATAGCTTCCCAAGCATCACGAGCAATGATTTTTTCCATACCAGTACCTACTATAGGTGCTTGTGCGGTTAGTAAAGGCACTGCTTGACGCTGCATGTTTGAACCCATCAAAGCTCTGTTTGCATCATCATGCTCTAAGAATGGAATCAAAGATGCTGCAACCCCTACTATCATACCCGAACAAAGGTCAATCAAATGTACTTCTTCTCTTCTTGCTAAGATTGTTTCACCATCTTGTCTTGCTTCAACAAATTCTTCAACAATATTACCTTTTTCATCAATTTTAGTTGAAGCTGCTGCGATCACTAAACCTTCTTCTTGAGTAGCGGTTAAATAAACGATTTCATTGCTTACTTTACCATTTTCTACTTTCTTATAAGGTGCTTCAACAAAACCTAGATCATTTACTTTAGCATAAGTTGAAAGTGTATTAATCAAACCGATATTTTGACCTTCTGGAGTTTCAACAGGACAAATTCTTCCATAATGTGTTGCGTGGACATCACGCACCTCAAATCCTGCTCTTTCTTTTACTAAACCACCCTCACCAAGTGCAGATAAACGGCGCTTGTGAGTTACTTCACTCAATGGGTTTGTTTGATCCATAAATTGAGATAATTGACCACCAGTAAAAAATTCCATAATGGTTACAGTAATTGTTTTAGGATTGATCAAATCATAAGGCATTACTTTGTCAATATCTGCATTTAAAGCCGTAAATTTATCTCTAATAGATTTTTGCATTTTAGCAAGACCTACATGAAGTTCATTCGCTAAAAGCTCTCCGATTGATCTAATACGACGATTACCCAAGTGATCTCTATCATCGATATGGCCTCTACCATTTTTTACTTTAATTAAATATTTTGCAGTTTTTACTATATCTTCATTAGTTAAAACTGTAACGTATTCAGGCGTATCTAAACCTAATTTATGGTTCATTTTCATACGACCAACTTTTGTTAGGTCATATCTTTCAGGATTGAAAAATAAATCATTCACAAAAGCTTTTGCAGCATCTTTTACTACAGGCTCACCTGGTCTCATCACTTTATAAATTCTAATAGCTGCTAAATCATTTTCATCTTCTATATTTTCTGTTTGTTTTAATAATTTTAAAGTTTCATTATCTTGAATAAAAGAATTAATAATAGCAGCATCTACTCCATTAGCTAAATCGTTTGCAATATCAAACTGTTTTTCTTCTTTAATTTTTGCTAGTTTTCCTTCATCTAATAGTGTTAAAGAATCATATAAAACTTCACCGGTTTCTTTATTAATGATAGGATTAGCTAAATATCTATTTGTTAAAATTTCAACTGGATATTCAACCCATTTAACACCATCTTTTACAAGCTGTTCTGCCTTTTTCTTTGTCATTCTTTTACCAGCTTGATGAATTACATTACCTTTTTCATCTTTTAAGTCATATTCAACTCTATCTAAAAAGTCATTTGGATTAAATTCGGTTAAGAATTTATCTTTTTTTACATGAATAGTTTGTATAGGGTAGAATAATTTTATAATATCTTGTTTTTTATAACCAAGTGCTCTAAATAAAATTGTAATAGGCACTTTTCTTCTTTTATTGATACGTACATAAAGTACATCTTTAGCATCATATTCAAAATAAAGCCAAGAACCACGATCTGGTATAATTTGAGCTGTATATACTAATTTATTTGCAACAGTAGAACTTTCTTCTTCTTTGAAGATAACACCTGGACTTCTATGAAGCTGATTAACTACAACCCTTTCTACTCCGTTGATAATAAAAGAAATTCTATCTGTCATTAAAGGAATTTCTCTAATATAAATTTCTTGTTCTTTAATATCTTTTATACCAATTTTCTCACCCGTTTTTTCATCTTTTTCATGTAAAGTTAAACGGATCTTCATTTTTAAATTTACAGAATAAGTCAAACCTCTTTCCATACACTCTCTAATGGTATATTTAGGCTTACCTACTTCACTACTTACATATTCTAAACTTAATCTATTTTGCGGATCATGGATTGGAAAGATAGATTTAAATACTTTTTCAATTCCGCTTTCTGAATTTTTTGCATCTAAATTTAAAAAATAATCAAAACTCTTTTTTTGTAATTGTAATAAATTTGGAATGTCTATTTGTTGTGGAACATTCGAGAAGTCTATTCTTAAACGATTTCCTGATTGTGAATTTAACATATTATTATACCCCATGGTAAAAGTATTGAAAGAAAGAATCCTTAATTAAAGGAAAACAAGAAAGGATATATAATCCTTTCTTTTAAAAAACAAAAAATTATTTAAGCTCAACCTTAGCGCCAGCTTCTTCAAGTTGCTTTTTAGCTTCTTCAGCTTCAGCTTTGCTAACACCTTCTTTAAGAACTGATGGAGTTTGCTCAACTGCATCTTTTGCTTCTTTTAATCCAAGACCAGTTAATGCACGAACAACTTTAATTACGTTGATTTTTTTATCACCACCATCTTGTAATACAATATCAAATTCAGTTTTTTCTTCAGCAGCACCGCCAGCAGCACCTGCAACAGCAGCACCTGCAACCATAACTGGAGCAGCAGAAACACCAAATTTTTCTTCAAATTCTTTTACTAATTCTGAAAGCTCAAGAACACTTAGGTTAGAAATAAATTCTAATACATCTTCTTTAGTAATTGCCATTTTTTATCCTTTTTATAATTTTATTCAGCTTCTTTTTTTTCTTTTAATGCATTTAATCCAATTGTGAAATTGGTGATTGGTGCATTCCAAACTTGCAAAAGCATAGCAAGTAATTCATTGCGAGAAGGCATTTTAGCTAAAGCTTTAACTTTATCTACAGAAGCAACTTCGCCTTCGATAAATGCAGTTTTGATCTCAAATGCTTGATTAGCTTCGCTAAATTTATCAGCAACTTTTGAAACATTTAATTGGTCTTCACCCCAAAGATAAATATTAGTATCTTTAAGTTCCATTCCATCTTTGCCGGCATTTTTAAGAGCAATACTTGCTAAAGTATTTTTAATAATTTGAACTTTAACATCCATTTCTCTCGCATTATTTCTTAACTCTTCAAGTTTTTTAGTGTTTAAACCCTTATAGTTACAAACTACAACAGCTTCACTAGCTTTAAAACCTTCTTCAAGTTTAGAAACAAGTTCAACTTTTTGGCTTTTAGTCATCTTTACTCCTTTCCGACCGGTGATTTCAAGCAGAGCAGAAAATCTAATTAAGTCCTAGGACCTCGGCTATCTCCAATCTAAGATAAAAATTAGATAAAATAAAAGTTATTATCTTATCTAATTTTTATTAATGAGAGTAAAACTCTCATTAATTTTATTTTGTATCAAGTAATTCTTGAGTATCAAGAGAAAGAGAAGGACTCATAGTTAAAGAAAGACTAGCGTTTTTAATATATCTTCCTTTTGCAGCCGCTGGTTTGTGTTTATTAATAGCTTTTACAAATGCTGTCATATTTTCTTTTAATTGCTCTTGAGTAAAGCTAACTTTACCTAAACCTGCATGGATATTTCCTTGTTTATCAACACGGAAGTTAACTTGACCATTTTTAGCATTATTCACAGCTTGTGCAACATCCATTGTCACAGTACCTGTTTTAGGATTTGGCATCAAACCTTTAGGCCCTAAAATACGACCTACTTTACCAACTAAACCCATCAAATTTGGAGTAGCAATTAAAACATCAAAATTCATATTTCCTTTTTGAATTTCTTCTACTAAATCATCACTACCAACTATATCAGCACCTGCATTTTTTGCCTCATCAGCTTTTGTATCTTTTGCTATAACAGCAACACGCACTTTTTTACCTGTACCACAAGGTAAAACTACACTACCTCTTACCATTTGATCTGCATGTCTTGGATCAACATTTAATTTTAAAGCAATTTCAACTGTTTCATCAAATTTAGCAGAAGCAAGAGTTTTAACTGTGCTTATTGCTTCATCCATTAAGTAATTTTTATTTGAATCAATTTTTTTTAATAATTCTGTAAATCTTTTAGTATTTTTAGACATTAATTTTTCTCCGCATTTTATATAAAGTGCTACCGCCTTTTTAAACTCTTGGCGGTAAAGAGTATTAATCTACGATTTCAACACCCATAGAACGAGCAGAACCCATAATAATCTTAGCAGCTTGCTCTCTATCTTTTGTGTTCATATCAGCTATTTTTTTATCAACAATTTCTAAAACTTGTGCTTTAGTTAATTTACCTACTTTGTTTTTTAAAGGATTATCTGCACCTTTAGAAATACCTGCAGCTTTTTTGATTAAATCTGTAGCTGGTGGTTGTTTTGTGATAAATGTAAAGCTTTTATCTGCATAAACAGTAATAACAACTGGAATATTAAAACCAGCCATATCTTTTGTTCTTTCATTAAATGCTTTACAAAATTCCATAATATTAACACCTTGTTGACCCAAAGCAGGACCAACTGGAGGTGATGGATTAGCCTTAGTAGCAGCTATTTGTAATTTTATTTCTCCTACGACTTTTTTAGCCATAACCTTTCTCCTTTACTTGCTATATTATCAAACTATTTTTTCAACTTGAGAGTATAAGATCTCTACTGGAGTTGATCTACCAAATATTGAAACATTTAGTTTTAAAACTCCTCTAACCATATCATATTCTTCTACAATACCTACAAAGTTTGCAAAAGGACCTTCGGTTATTCTTACACTTTCTTCTTTATCAAATGAAATTTTAGGTTTAGGTGCTGCTTTATTTTTCACCTTTTCTAAAATAAGATTGATATCTTTTTCACTCAATGGGGTTGGTTTTTTACTTTCCCCTATAAAACGACCAACTTTTGGCAAAGATTGAATTTTATGCCAAAGTTCTGTTGATAAGTCAATATTGGCAAATACATAGCCTGAATATAAACTTCTTTCGCTTATTTTTTCTTTACCATTTTTAAATTCGATCACATCTTCAGTTGGAACAATCACTTCTAGTAATTGCTCTTGAATTCCATGATCTCTAACTAAATTTTCTATAGCTCTTTTTACAGCCATTTCACTACCTGCATAAGTTTGAATTGCATACCATTTATGATTCATTATTTTATCCTATAATCTTAGATAATGAAAATGACATAATCAAGTCAACCAATGCTAAAAATAATGAAACAACAGTAACAACTACAAAAACTGTAATATAAGCATTTCTAACTTGCTCTTTCAAAGGCCAAATAACTTTTGATAATTCAGCTTTTGACAATTTAAAATAAGTTATTAGTTTTTCCATATTTTACCTTATTTTGTGGCAGGGCAAGAGGGATTCGAACCCCCAACCATCGGATTTGGAATCCGGCGCTCTACCGTTGGAGCTATTGCCCTAAGGGCTTTTATATAAAAGCCTTAACTTTTTAATTTAACTTCTTTATGAACTGTATGTTTTTTTAATCTTGGGCAATATTTTTTTAATTCTAATTTTTCAGTTGTATTTTTACTATTTTTAAAAGTACTGTAATTAATATCACCGCACTCTTCACATTTCAAGCCAACTTTAATTCTCATTTTTATTCCTTAAAAAGCGAGATAAAATCTCGCTTATGATTATTTAATAATTTTAGATACAACACCTGAACCAACAGTACGGCCACCTTCACGGATAGCAAAACGAGTACCTTCTTCAAGTGCAACTGGTGCAATAAGACTTACAGTAATTCTAACATTCTCACCTGGCATAACCATTTCAACGCCTTCTGCAAGTTGGATAGAACCAGTAACGTCTGTTGTTCTTACATAGAACTGTGGTCTATAGTTATTAAAGAATGGAGTGTGACGACCACCTTCATCTTTATTTAAAATATAAACTTCTGCTTCAAAGTCAGTATGTGGAGTAATTGATTTTGGCTTAGCAAGAACCATACCACGAAGAACATCTTCTTTTTTAGTACCACGTAGAAGAACACCTACGTTATCACCTGCTTCACCTTGATCCATTTCTTTTCTAAACATTTCAACACCAGTTACTGTAGTGCTTTGTGTTTCTCTAATACCAACGATTTCAATAGTGTCACCAACTTTAACAACACCTTTTTCAATTCTACCAGTAACAACTGTACCACGACCTGAAATTGAGAATACGTCTTCGATTGGCATTAAGAAATCTTTATCTGTATCACGAGCTGGAGTTGGGATATACTCATCAACTGCTGCCATAAGATCTAGGATTTTTTTAGACCATTCACCATCTTGTCCAGCTTTTGCTTCTTCAAGAGCTTGTAAAGCAGAACCTGAAATAATTGGAGTGTCATCTCCTGGGAAGTCATAAGAACTTAATAATTCTCTAATTTCCATTTCAACTAATTCTAATAATTCAGCATCATCAACCATATCAGCTTTATTCATGAAAACAACGATATATGGTACACCTACTTGGCGAGAAAGCAAGATGTGTTCTCTAGTTTGTGGCATTGGGCCATCTGCAGCAGAAACAACAAGAATAGCACCGTCCATTTGAGCAGCACCAGTAATCATATTTTTAACATAGTCAGCGTGACCTGGGCAGTCTACGTGAGCATAGTGACGATTTTCTGTTTCATACTCAATGTGAGAAGTTGCAATAGTAATACCACGCTCTTTTTCTTCAGGAGCATTGTCGATATTATCATAATCTTTAAGCTCAGCCAAACCTCTTCTTGAAAGAACAGCAGAGATAGCAGCTGTTAAAGTTGTTTTACCGTGGTCAACGTGACCAATAGTACCAATATTTACGTGAGGCTTATTACGTGAAAATTTTTCTTTAGCCATCTTTTTCCTCCATATAAAATTTACAAACAAATACTAATTTATGTTTTATAATCTTTTGAAATCAATGGAGCTCATAGCGGGACTTGAACCCGCGACCTCTCCCTTACCAAGGGAGTGCTCTACCTCTGAGCCATACGAGCGCTCAGAAAAATTAAAAACATAAATTATAAAATTTTGGAAATTTGAAACTGCTAGAAATTCTGAATTTAAAAACAGCTCCCAGTTTCACTCTACCAAAATTAGGTTGGAGCGGGAAACGGGACTCGAACCCGCGACCCTCAGCTTGGAAGGCTGATGCTCTAGCCAACTGAGCTACTCCCGCAAAGCAATGGTGGTGAGTCGTGGATTCGAACCACGGAAGGCGAAAGCCAGCAGATTTACAGTCTGCCCTCGTTGGCCACTTGAGTAACTCACCATGAATAAAAATGCTTTTTATTTCTGGTCAAACACTGCTATTAACAATGGAGCTGGTTAAGGGACTTGAACCCCCGACCTGCTGCTTACAAGGCAGCTGCTCTACCAACTGAGCTAAACCAGCAAAAAATAAAGTTGAATTATAATGTAATTTTGAATTAATGTCAAGTGTTTTAAATAATTTTGTATAATTTTTTTAAAAAAATAAAGGATAAATATGAAAATTTTATTTTCACCTAGTGAAAGCAAAAGCAAAACAAACACACAAACTTGTATAAATGAAAACTCTTTTGTTTTTAGTAATTTATATAGCAAAAGACTAGAAGTGCTTACAAAATATAAAAATCATATAAAACAATGCAGTGAAGGCGAACTTGAAAAGTTTTTTGGTATAAAAGATAAAAACGAAATGCAAGAGCTAACTCAAGATATTATAACGAAAGACACAATCAAAGCTATCCAAAGATACAATGGAGTTGCTTTTGATTATTTAGACTATGAAAATTTAAGTGAGGTTTCAAAAGAATACATAGATGAGAATGTTTTGATTTTTTCTAATCTTTTTGGTCCTATTTTAGCAAAAGATTTAATACCTTATTATAAATTAAAGCAAGGAGAGAAAATCAAAGATTTTAATATAGAAAAATTTTATAAAGATAATTTTTCTGATGAACTTGATAAATTTTTAGAAAATGAATTGATAATTGATCTTAGAGCTAAATTTTATGAAAAATTTTATACTATTAAAAAGCCTTTTTT
>NZ_JANQCW010000022.1:0-18606 GCF_024723635.1 Campylobacter sp. W0066.1
AATGGCTTTTGCCATAATACTTAATTCATCATTGCTTTTTACATCTTTGCTTAAGATGGTGTCTTTTGTTTCATGATTAATAAATTTGAAAAAATTTAATAAATTGTTTTGTAGGTTTATAATTCTCAAACTAATAGTTCTTTTAATATATATAAATATTATTAAGACTATTAATCCTATTATGAGAAAAGAAACAATAATTATAGATGTGATAAGTTCTTTAATTGGCTCTTGTATAGATTGAGTTGGTGCTAAAGTTATAATAGACCAATAATCATGTGAGTTATTCCATAGATTGAAATTAGCAATTGCGGCACGATTTTTTGCACCCGATAAAGATATATAATCAAATAAAACATTTTGTTGTTTTTGTTGCAGCTCTTGCATTAGAGTTGCACTAGGGTGTGGATTAATTTCAATGATATTTTTTCCTATAATGTTTTTGTTTTGATTTGTTGCTACTAAACCATCTTTAGCAAGTAAAAATCTTTGGTCATTTTTAAAAACACTTCTTGATGGATCTGTTAAAAACTCTTGTAAAGAATTTAGCCCTGCTAGCACTCCTATAGCACCTACTGTTTTGCCATTGTGGACAAATGGGATTACCATATTGTAAGCTAAAATTTCTTTTCCATTAATAGTGAAATTTTGAGGTCTACCAACACCTTCTTTTTGTTCGTTTAAGGCTGCATTTACACTTCTTTGGTTTAAAATTCTATCATCTGCTTGAACAACTTCTATACTTCCTTTATTTTTAGTATCTGTATCGTGTAATAAAATCAAAAATCGGTTGTTTTTGGTAAGTAATTTTGGGTTTTTTGTGTTTAATTTTGAAGTATCTGTAAGATGGAGATATATGTATTCTACCCAAGGATTTGCATCTAAAATTCCTCCTAATATAAGCTCTATAGTTTCTTCATTAAAACTATTTTCTTTAAAAATAATTTCTTCTAAGGTATTTTCTGCCCCAACTAGACTTGTGTGGATTCCTTCTGTAGCTCCTTTAACAGCGTTAACATACCTATAAGCACTTGATTGTAATAACTTATCTGCTTCTGTATGTAAAATACGGTAAGATTGAAATGATATTACTGCTGCAAGTATACATATACTAAGGAATACTACAGTAATAACAATCCAAACTATTTTTGCCCCCAATTTTAAATTTTTTAACATTAAAAAAACTCCTTGATAATTATGTTGTGAGAAAATTAGGATAAATTATATCTTATTTGATATTAAATTTTTATTAATAAGATTAGAGCATGCTTTTGAAAGTATAGTGTAAGTTTCATCAAAATCTCCGCTGTACCAAGGATCAGGAACTTCATCATATCCTAATTCTAAAGCATAAGAAGTGATTTTATGAATTTTGTGTTTAAAATTTGGAAAATTTTTAACTACATCATTATAATTAGAATTATCCATAACGATAATAAGATCATTTTCTTCACACATTTTTAAGCTTAGTTTTTGACTGTAAAATGGTTTGGAATTGATATTTTTACTATTTAACATGGCTTTGGTTTTATAATGCATATCCTTTCCATCATGATAACCTGAAGTGCCTGCACTAGAAACAATAAATCTATCATTTAAATTTACTTTTATTAAAAGATCTTTCATAATAAATTCAGCCATGGGAGAACGACAGATATTACCTAAACAAACAAAAATAATTTTAGTCATATTTTTCCTTTTATTTTTGTGTAGTTTTTTCAAAATTATAGCAGTATTTCAAAATATTTTTTAAGATTAATTAAAACTAAGATATAATTTTTCATTAATGGGGAGCTTTTGCTGAGAGGAAGTTATGCTTCGACCCTTGAGAAGTTTGGTAATGCAAACTTTGAATTCTTGCAAAAACTTTCCTTTTTTATAAAAAAGGATAAAAATGATACAAGCAAAAACAAAAACTAAAATTCCTATCTTAACTATAGCTGGGAGTGATTGTAGCGGTGGGGCTGGCATACAAGCTGATTTAAAAACTTTTAGTGCGCATAATTTATTTGGTATGAGTGTAGTTTTAAGCGTTGTGGCTGAAAATACTGCAAGGGTAATTTCTTGCTTTGATATACCCACTAAGATAATAGATGAGCAAATGTTAGCAGTTTATGAAGACATAGAGCCAGCTGCTGTGAAAATTGGAATGCTAGGTTCAAAAGAAATTATAACTTGTGTAAAAGAAAATTTATTACGCTTTAAAGCTAAAAATGTAGTGATAGATCCTGTGATGTTTGCAAAAAATGGTTATGCTTTAATGCCTTTAGAAAATTGTCAGTTTTTTAAAGATGAAATTTTATCTTTAGCTGATGTACTTACGCCAAATATACCTGAAGCTGAATTTTTATGTGATTTTAAAATACTTAATGAAGAGGATATGAAAAAAGCTGCTATAAAGCTTTTCAAAGAAGGTGCAAAAAGTGTTTTGATTAAAGGTGGGCATAGTAAAGATAACACTAATGATGTTTTTTATGATGGAAAGGAATTTAGTATTTTTAAAGCAGAAAAAATCAATACAAAAAATACACATGGCACAGGTTGTACATTAAGTTCAGCTATAGCTAGTAATCTTGCCTTAGGTAAAGAAAAGTATGAAGCTATAAAGCTTGCTAAAGATTATGTGTATGGAGCTATATTAAATTCCTTAGCACTTGGAAAAGGTTGTGGCCCGACTAATCATTTTTTTCAATATGATAAGGAGTAAAAATGATTATCAAAGCAGTAAGAGAAAAAAATCCTTTGATTCATCATATTACTAATTATGTTACAGCTAATGATTGTGCAAATGTAACTATAGCAATGGGTGCAAGTGCTGCTATGGCTGATTTTTATGAAGAACAAGCTGATTTTGCTAAAATAAGCTCGGCTTTAGTGTTAAATACGGGAACGATTAATCAACTCATAGCAAATTCCATGCTAAAAGCAACCAAAGAATATACTTTATTAAATAAACCTATAGTTTTTGATCCTGTTGCTTTGGGTGTGAGTAAGGCAAGAGATGGGATTAATTTTGAATTGCTTAATCTAAAAGGTATTAGTATTGTTAAAGCAAATGCGTCTGAAATGGCTAGTGTTATAGGTTTAGATGGTAAAGCAAGAGGAGTTGATAGTACTTTTGTGATTAATGATGAGTTTTTAGAAAAAGCCAAAAAATACTCTTATAAAACTAAGCGTGTTTTAGCTATAACTGGAAAAATTGATTATATTATAAATCAAGAATGCATTGCAAAAGTTTATAATGGCTCAATCATGGCTACTAAAATAACTGGAGCAGGTTGTATGTGTGCTTCTTTGTGTGGAGTTTTTGCAGGAGTATTAGAAGATAAATTTCAAGCTAGTTTATATGCTTTACTTAGTTTTGGTGTAGCTAGTGAAATCGCTCAAGAGCTTTCTAATGGAAGTGGTAGTTTTAGAGTGAATTTAATCGATGCTTTAAGTAATTTAAATGATGAAGAAATTAAAAAAAGAGCTAAATATGAAATCATTTAAAATTTATCTTGTTGCAAGCAAGGGCGAGAAAAGTGAAAGTGAGTTTTTAAATATTTTAGAAGCTTCTTTGAAAGCTAAGATTGATATTTTACAACTTAGGGAAAAAAATCTTAGTACTTTAGAATTTTATAATCTTGCTTTAAAAGTTAAAGCCTTATGTGAAAAATACAACACACCTTTTGTGATAAATGATAGAATCGATATAGCCATGGCTGTTAATGCAAATGGAGTGCATATAGGTCAAAAGGATATGCCTTTAAAAAAAGCAAGAGAACTTTTAGGTGAAGATAAAATCATAGGACTTACGATCAATCATAAAAGTGAGCTTGTTAATGCTCAAGGTGCTACTTATCTTGGAGTAGGGGCTGTTTTTGCTACGCCTAGCAAGCAAGATTGTATTGTGCTTGGTGTAGATGGATTAAAAGAAATTACTAGCTTGAGTTCTTTACCTATTGTGGCTATAGGTGGGATAGATGAAACTAATTTAAATTTGCTTAAAGATTGCAATATACAAGGTATAGCTGTGGTTAGAGCGATAATGCAAGCAAATGATCCTTATATGGCAACTTTAAATTTAAGATCAAATTTTGATAAAACTTTTATAGGAAAATAATGATTTATTTTATAGGGGATAAAGAATTTGATGACGTTAAGACTATAAGATTAAATGAAATTAAATTTCTTGATTTTGAAGTTAATTTAAAAGAATTTGATTGTTTGATCATTAGCTCTAAGAATGCACTCAAAGCATTAATGTCAAGTAAAAGCAAAATTGATTTTGATATTAAACTTTATGCTGTGGGAGAAAAAAGTGCTGATTTTGCAAAAGAGCTTGGCTTTAAAAATGTCAAATATCCTAGCAAGGCTTATGGTAAAAATTTAGCTAGTGAATTTTTATCTGAGTTTAAAAATAAAAAATGTCTTTATTTAAGAGCTAAGAAAATTAGCTCAGGACTTGATGAGTATTTGTTAAAAGAAAATATCTTTTTAAAACAATTAATTGTTTATGAAAATATAGCCATAGAGCCTAAAAAAGATGAATTAAAAATATATCATCCAAGTGTTTTTATCTTTAGCGCTTCTTCAAGCATAGAGCAATTTTTGAAATTTTTTACATTAGAAAAAGAAGATAAGGTTGTAGTTATAGGTCAAAGTACAGCTTTAAAACTTCGTAATTTTAAAAATTTATATATATGTAAAGAGCAAGATCTAAACTCTTGTTTGAAATTAGCTAAGAGTTTAGATTTTTAAAAGTTTTATATAATAAAAATGAAGCAATAAAAATCATACAAATATCTCCCACCAAAGTAGCTAGCCAAACTCCATTTACTCCTAAAAATTGCGTTAGTATAAATAAGGATATAAATGGAAAAATAAGACTTTGGGTAATAGAAATTCCTAAAGAAAGCAAGGGTTTATCAAGTGCTGTGAAAAATGAAGCGCAAAGTTTTCCAAACCAAGAAAATAAAAAAGAAAAAGAAAAAAATATTAAAGCATTTTGTGCTATATGGATAAAATCTTGATTATTATCTTTATTAAAAATATCTGCTATAAAAGTGTTGAATAAATAAACAAATAAAAATGCCATTGTACTTACACCCCAAGAAGCAAAAAACATTCTTTTAAAAATAGCTCGAATTCTTGCAATATTTTTGTGTCCATAATTATAACTTAATGCAGGTTGCATAGCATCGCACATGGCTAAAACTAGCATGAAAACAAAAGTGCTAAGATATAAAATCACAGAAAATGCTGCAACAGCTGTATTTCCAGAAAGTTCAAGTAAAAAAGCATTAGCTAAGATAGTATAAAAAGAACTAGAAATATTAGAAAAAAATTCAGATGAGCCATTATAGAGTATATTTTTTAGTATTTGTAGTTTAATTATTGGCTTTTTAAATTTTAAAACTAAATCTTTAAAAACAAAAGGTAATATCCCTAAAATGCTTCCTAAAAACATACCTATGCAAGTTGCTAAAGCTGCTGAAAAAAGTCCCCAATCAAAAATCACTATAAAAAGCCAATCAAGAAAAATATTACTCAAAGCAGTAACTACATTAACTACCATGCTATAAAAAGTTTTTCCACAGATTCTAAGATAATTATCCATGGCAAAAGCTAGCATAGTAAAGGGAGCAAAAATAGCAAAAATTTGCATATATTCAGTAGATAAGCTTTGAATATTCTCATCAGCTCCCATAAAAGCACTTAATGCTTTTGCTAAGAAAAATCCTAAAATTCCCATTAAACAAGAAATTACAAAAATAAGAACTATACAAAAAGAAAAAATAGCTCTTGCTTTTTCAATTTTTCCTTTACCTAGATTAATTGCTATTTGCACTGATGAACCTATGGCTATCATATCAGCTAAAGCAAAACTTATCATGATAAAAGGCATCATTAAATTCATAGCAGCAAGCGCATCTGAACCTAAATATCTTCCAACAAAAATTCCATCAATAATCACATAAAGATAAACAAAAGCCATACTCGCCATATTTGGCAAAGCGCATTTTATAAAAAGTGCAGTAGGATTTAATGTAGTGTAAAAATTATGTATTGACATAGCTTTTCCTTATTAAAAATTATTTTACTAATTATGGTTATATAGATAAAATAAATTTAATAAAGAGATTCTATACCTTCTATAATATCTTTAAAATACGGATCAACAATGGTTATGAAAAAATCTTTAAAAAACATTTATATCACCTAAATTTTAAAAATATAGTAAATGTTTGTTATTGTATTCTAAGTGTAATTATAAATTTCTTAATGTAAATTTTAATTTTTTTTAGACGATTTTTATAAACCCACAAAAAAAGGAGCAAGGATGCAAATAAATTCGTATTCACGTGTGGCAGTGGAGTCGCAAGTTAGCAATAGGAAGGCTAATTTGAATACAAAACTTGAAGATGCCAATACTAAAAGTGCTAATAGCACAAAAGATATTGACGAGGATAAGCTTAGTAAGCTTGCTAGCATAGGTGGAAAAGGTATAACAGAACTTTATGCTATGAGCTTTATGCAACAAGTATTTAGCATGAGTTCATCTAATGGTTTAACTCAAGCTGGGATTTTTCAAGGAGCTCAATCTAAGGATTCTTTAACAGCTATTTTATCAAATGTAGATTTTAAAGCTATAGGATATGAAGGCAAAGATATACTTAGTTTAAATGCTGATGAAACAAAAGAGCTTATTGGGGAAGATGGGTATTTTGGTGTAGCAAAAACATCTCAAAGATTGGCTGATTTTGTTATTAATGGAGCTGGTGATGATATGGAAAAACTTCAAAAAGGTTTAGAAGGCCTAAAAGCAGGATTTGCGCAAGCGGAAAAAATGTGGGGTGGCAAACTTCCTGATATCAGCTATGAAACAATTGATAAAGCTATCGAAAAAGTAACTCAAAAAATCAATGAAATGGGTGGAAATTCTTTAGATATCAATGCATAAATTTATATCCCTAGTTCTAAACTAGGGATTTAGTCTATTTTTAAAACACTTAAAAATGCTTCTTGAGGTAAATGTACTTTACCGATAGCTTTCATTCTTTTTTTACCTTCTTTTTGTTTTTCAAGAAGCTTTCTTTTTCTAGTAATATCCCCGCCATAGCATTTTGCGGTTACATTTTTACCCATGGATTTTACATTTTCTCTTGCGATGATTTTATTACCTATGCTTGCTTGGATGGCAACTTCAAAAAGCTGTCTTGGGACGATTTCTTTCATCGCTTTTACTAGTTCTCTACCTTTGCTTAGCGCCTTTTCATTTGGCACTATAATGCTTAGCGCATCGACATTTTCACCAGCTACTTTAATATCAAGTTTTACAAGATCACCCACTCTAAATTCAATAGGCTCATAATCAAAACTAGCATAGCCTTTAGTGAGTGATTTGAGTTTATCGTAAAAGTCCATAACGATTTCATTTAAAGGTATATCATACTCAAGTAAAACACGCTCAGGGGTAATATAATCCATCTTAACTTGCATACCGCGTTTGCGATTTAAAAGAGTGATTAAATTTCCTAAATACTCACTTGGAGTTATAATGGTTGCTTTTACATAAGGCTCTTTTATGTGATCGATTTTATTTACCGGAGGTAGTTCGCTTGGATTTTGAATTTTTAAAACTTCTCCATCAGTTTGATAAATTTCATAAGTAACAGTTGGAGCAGTAGCAATCAAATCAAGGTTAAACTCACGCTCAAGTCTTTCTTTAATAACCTCCATATGCAAAAGACCTAAAAAACCAACCCTAAAACCAAACCCTAAAGCTAGAGATGTCTCAGGTTCATAGGTAATAGAACTATCGTTGAGTTTTAATTTATCTAAAGCATCTCTTAAATCTTCAAATTTATCTGTTTCTATAGGGTATAACCCTGCAAAAACAAAAGCTTTAGCTTTTTCAAAACCACCAATGGCTTCTTTTGCTTTGTTTTTAGTTAGTGTTATGGTATCGCCCACTTGAACATCAGCAACATTTTTAAGTCCAAGCACGATAACACCTACTTCACCTGATTCTAATTTTTTGGTTTTTATAGGGCTTAATGGATGAGGGTAAAAAAGATCTTGCACAAGATGTTTTTTATCTGTACTCATAACTAAAACTTCATCATTTTTAGCTATATTTCCCTCATAAATTCTAACTAAAGCCAAAGCTCCAAGATAGTTATCAAACCAAGAATCATAGATTAAAGCTTTGGTGGGTGCTTCATCATCGGTTTTTGGTGCAGGAATTTTTGTGATGATGGTTTCTATGAGTTCTTTTATACCTACACCTGTTTTTGCGCTAACACAAATTGCATTAGAGCAATCAATTCCTATAATATGTTCTATTTCGTGCTTAACTTTTTCTATATCAGCTGAAGGAAGATCTATTTTATTTATCACTGGTATGATTTCAAGATCATTTTCTAAAGCTATATAAACATTGGCTATAGTTTGAGCTTCTACTCCTTGTGAAGCATCAACGACAAGTAAAGCTCCTTCACAACTTGCTAAAGAACGACTTACTTCATAGGAAAAATCAACATGGCCTGGAGTGTCTATCAAATTTAATACATATTCTTCGTTATTGAGTTTATAATTTAAACGCACAGATTGAGCTTTTATAGTTATACCACGCTCTTTTTCTATATCCATAGTATCCATTACTTGGGCGCTCATTTGTCTGTCGCTAATTGCACCGCATTCACTAATAATTCTATCAGCTAGTGTACTTTTTCCATGATCAATATGAGCTATGATAGAGAAATTTCTAATATTTTTCATCAAAAAACCTTAAGATTGTCTCATTTTTCTTTTCGCTAGACCTATTTGCTCATAAGCATCTATTTCTTTTTTTAAAGCTTTATAGCGCTTTTTTAGTTCGTTATTTAAAAAAGAAATATTTTTAGGAGTAGCATTAGCATTAGCTGAAATAGCACTAATGAAATCAAGTTTTCTTTTAGTGGCGCTATCTTTTGGATTAGAGCCAAATTTTTGTGAATTTAAAAATTGCAAGATTAAAGCTTGAATTTCTTGGGAATTTTTTGCCCCATTAGCCTTGGATATAAAATCTTCTATATTGCTTATTTTTGGAGCTTTGGTTGCATTGGTTTTGTTGGGTTGTTTATCTTTATGGGTAAAAAATAAAACCAAAAGAATACCAAGTATGATAACAATAACTAAAGCTACAATTAAAAATATAAAAAGAGAATTATTCATTTATAAACTTTCCTATAATTTTTTTGCATAAGTTCTTTTGAAATAACTTACTATGCTTAATGCTACCATAAATAAAAAGCCCCAGTATACATAATCAGGAATTTTTACAGAATCTCCTGCTGCATAAGAGTGCATACCAGTTAAAAAGTAATTTACTCCAAAATAAGTCATAATAATTACCCAGTATGCAAACATAGAGCAAACTGCAAAAGTGTATTGATTTGCCCATTTTGGTACCATTCTAATGTGTAAAATAGCTGCATAGACTAAAATACTAATTAAAGCCCAAGTTTCCTTAGAATCCCAACTCCAATATCTTCCCCAGCTTTCATTTGCCCATATAGCACCTAAGAAATTTCCAACTGTAAGCAAGCAAAGTCCTAAGATCATAGCCATTTCATTAATTCTTGTTGCTTCTGTAATATTTCTTAAAATATTTTCATTATGCTTACCATTGATTTTTAGCATACATAATAAAACAAGTACAAATATACCTAATAATGCACATAGTCCTAAAAATCCATAGCTAGCAGTAATAACTGAAACATGTATAGTTAGCCAGTATGATTGCAACACAGGAACTAAGTTGGTAATTTGTGGATCCATTTGGCTAAGATGAGCTACACCTAAAGTAACCCCTGCTAAAATAGAAGTTAAAGAAAGTGCAATAGGGCTTTTTCTAGAAAAGAAAATTCCAGATAATGATAAAGCCCAAGCTATATAAACCATGCTCTCATAGGCATTACTCCATGGCGCGCGACCTGCTATATACCAACGCAAAGCTAAGCCTAGAGTATGGATGAAAAATGCTACAATGTTAAATACATAAACACATTTAAAGATAAAATCAATGCGAATTTTTGGTAATAGCATCTTAACAAAAACTATAATCAAAAGTAAAAATCCAGCACATAAATAAAGCGGAGCAAGATTTACAAAAATTTGACTTTTATTAAAAAAGATTTCCGTGCTAATTTTTTTAGCACTAGGCATAACTTCATGGCCATATTTTTCTTGATAGTTTTTGATGATGTATAAGTTTTTAGTTGCTTCATCCCAGTTATTGTGCGCAATAGAGTTACTAACTGCATTGAAATAGTTTTCTAAAATACTTTTAACCTCCGCACCTTCTGCGCCTTTTAAACCTATATAAGCTTCACGCGGTGCTACCCATTGATTGTTGGTGCTATTTTGTAAAGGAATAAATCTAAAAATATCGCCTGAGAAAATTAAATTTACAATATTAACCCTTTCATCAAGTTTGATGATTTCTTTATCAAAAACACTTCTACGATTTGGATTTTTTCTATTAGCATTTTCTACATATTTTTGTAGTTTATATGAATCTGTAGTGAAAAAATCTTTAAAACTAGTATAGGCTCTAGGTTCAATTTCTAAAATTTTAGAAATTTCTTCATTAACCAAGCGACTTGTTGGCATAAATATAATATCTTTATCATACCATGTGCTACCATCAAAAATCATTGATATGATTGTTGCTTCAGCGCTTTGTCCTTGAAAGGTTGTGTTTTTGTATATTTTTTCTAAAACTTCCATGGCTAAAGTATTAAAAGGCACCATTCTGCCATCAGGCTTTTGCACTACTAAAGAAGCAAGTTCTTTTGCATGCGCTTCATCTACCTTGATAGGCTCATTTGCGTAAGTATTTTGGCCTGCAAATAAAACTAATATAAAAGCCAAAATAGCACTTGTTTTTTTTAGGGTGTCTTGATTGATTAATTTAGCTAAGGTTCTAAATCTTGAATGAGGATTTAAAATATTTAAAAACATTCCTAATGTGAGTAAAAAATATCCTATATATGTAGGAATTTTACCCGGATCTTTATTAACTGAAAGTATGGTACCAAGCTCATCTTGATCATATGAGCTTTGATAAAATCTATAACCTTGATAATCTAAAACATTATTCATGAAAATTTTATATTCTAGTTTCTTATCAGCATTGTCAATTTCTACATAACTTGCATAAGACATAGGCGACATCGAACCAGGATAACGCTCTAATTCAAAGTCTTTTAAGTACATTTCAAATGGCATTTCTATTCCTTTAGGACCCCATCTTAAAAAGAAAGGTTGGCCTGCTACATCAATGCGAATAGGTGAGTTGTATTCTACTAGGAAAACTTCTTTGGATTCTCCTTTGTAGCTTAGTTTTAATTTTAAAGCATTAATAGCATTTTCTGAAAGTTGAGTTGGCATATATTTAGTGCTTTGTGCAAAATCTTTGAAATTATTTAATAAAGAATTATTCCAGTATTTTGCCTCGCCAAATAAAGAAATCAAAGCATTACGTCCTAGCTCTATCCAACTATTTTTAAACCAAGTAAAAAAGCTTTCATCTTGAGCTTGATTGATACCTTCTAAAGTTTTTTTACCATGCAAGGAAGCAAATTTAACCACTAAATTAATATCATTAAAAGAATACAATCTTAAATCTTTAGCTTGTGCTTTTTGATTTGCTTTTAAAATATTTTCTTTTCCATCACTCATTGACATGTATTTTAAATCAAAATCAGCACTAAGTTTTAAGTCTTTATCGATTTTTATATAAGGACTTGGAACAGAGTCATTTAAAAACGCTATATTAACACCGTTGATATTTTCAATATCTCCTGCTTGAAAAAGCAATTCTTTAGACTCGTTATTTTGTGAAAGCATTAAAGATAAAAGTGGAGCAGAATTGTTATCATCAATATAAATTTCTTTTGCATCTAAGATTAAATTTTCATATGCAATTTGGGCTTTTTCATCAGGCAAGATTAAATCAAATGAAAAATCATTTACAAAAGGTAGGGTTGCAATATATTCAGATTTTGAAGCACTATATACTTTATCATCTTTTAAGGTTGCTATGTAAATATAACTTTTTGAAGTTTCAATGATGTTGTTTTTTTCATTTTCTCTAATGTGTAAATTTCCTTCAAATCCCATATATCTAGTCATAGCTGAGCCTAGTAATATAAATAAAAATGAGATATGAAAGATTAAAAGTGGTATTTTTTTCTTATTAAACATTTTGTATTTAAAAAGAGCTGCTGAAAGATTGATTCCTAGTATGAGTTGTATAAAACCAAACCAAGAAGAGCCATAGATCATCGCCCAAGCTGTTGGCGTATTATAAGCACTTTCTATGAAAGTAGCTAGGGCGCAAAATAGGGCAAAAATTAAAAATAAAAAAATAGAAATTTTTATATCCCCAAAAGCTAAAAGTTGTTTTTTCATGAATTAAGCTCCAAGGTATTTTTTTCTAATCTCATCATTACCGATAAGATCTTTTGCAGGTGCATGCATAGCGATTTTGCCATTTTCTAAAACATAAGCATAATCGCTGATTTTTAAAGCTGAAAATGCATTTTGCTCTACTAATAAAATAGTAATTCCTTCTTCTTTTAATTTGACTATAATATCAAAAACCTCTCCAACTATTTTTGGAGCAAGACCTAATGAGGGCTCATCGAGCATTAAAAGTTTTGGCTCACTCATAAGCGCTCTTGAGATAGCTAGCATTTGAGCTTCTCCGCCACTTAGAGTTCCTGCAAGGGCATTTTTTTTATCTTTTAATCTTGGGAAAAGTCTATACATTTGATTTTTTAAATGCTCGTAATTTTCTGCATTATTAAAAGCACCAATTTTTAAATTTTCTTCTATAGTGAGATTGATAAAAACCCTTCTTCCTTCAGGTACTAAGGCGATACCTTTTTGAACTAGAGTGTGCGGTAAGTGTCTTTGAGTATCATAGCCTAAAAAGGTTACCTCGCCGGTTTTTTTAACACAATTTAGCATAGCATTAAGTGTTGAGGTTTTTCCTGCGCCATTTGAGCCTATTAAGCTAACTATACTTCCTGTTTTTATAGTAAAATCAATACCTTTAACAGCCTCTATTAAGCCATAATAAACATGTAAATCTTTAACTACTAGCATTAAAATCTCCCAAATACGCACTAATTACTTCAGGGTTTTGTACCGCATCGTTTGGTTTTCCCTCAAAAATAGTTCTACCATAATCAAGCACCATAACCCTATCGCAAAGTTTATTTACAAATTTCATATCATGCTCTATAAGCAAAACACTAATTTTTTTGTTATCTCTTATGTTAAAAATTAACTCAGCTAAATCATCGCTTTCTGTAGAATTCATACCTGCTGCGGGTTCATCTAGTAATAAAAGCTTAGGATTTGTTGCCAAAGCTCTTGCTATTTCAACTTTTCTTTGCTGACCATAACTTAAACTAGTAGCTTTTTCATCAGCCAAATGAGCGATATTGAGCTGTTCTAAAATTTCATAAGCTGCTTTTTTTGCACTTTTTTCTGCTTTGGAAAATCTTCCAAGGTGTAAAAAAGCTTCAAAAATATTATATTTAATGCTCTTATCAAAACCAATCAATACATTTTCTAAAACACTCATGCTTGAAAAAAGTCTGATGTTTTGAAAAGTTCTTGCTATGCCTAGATGAACTATTTTGTGTGGTTTTAAATAATCAATTTTTTTTCCTAGAAAAAAGACTTCCCCGCTACTTGGCTTATAATTTCCTGTGATAATATTAAATAGAGTGGTTTTACCTGCGCCATTTGGACCTATAAGCCCAAAAATTTCACTTTCTCTAATAGCAAAAGAAGTATTTGTTATAGCGTTAACTCCGCCAAAATTTTTATGAATTTCTTTAAGTTCTAAAATCATTTCTTCTTCCTTTTAGAAAACTTAAATAAAATATCTGTTAGTTCTTTATCGCCCATTATTCCTCTTCTTGCAAAAAGCATTACTAAAATTAATATAACAGAAAATACAACCATTCTAAGACCAGGCATAGCAGGAGTTTCATAGCCAAAAATATTCATACTTTCATCTAAAAATCTTAAATACTCACTTCCGCCTATTACCAAAATAGCTCCGATGATAGCACCGGTAGTTGAACCCAAACCACCTAAAACAATGATGATTAAAAGTTGGAAGGTAAATAAAAAGTCAAATTGCTCAGGTGAAACTGAAGCTAGCGCACAAGCAAGCAAGCCTCCGCCGACACCTTCTAAAAATGCTGAAGTGCTAAAGGCTAGGGTTTTGATATTAAAGGTGTTTATACCCATTGCTAATGCTGCATCCTCATCATCTCTTACGGCTTTCATAGCTCTACCAAATTTTGAACTAACAATATTTAAGATGATAATAACAGAAAATATAGCAATCCCACCACTCCAGTATAAGGTGGTATGTTTAGGAATGTCATTTAAACCTAAAGAACCATTTGTAACAGAAGCAAAGTTAATCGCCATAAGTTTGATGATAATACCAAAACCTAGTGTTACAATAGCTAAATAATCCCCTCTAACTCTAAATACTGCAAAGGCCAAAACTAAAGATAAAAGCATAGCACAAAGTCCAGCAGCGAGTAAAGCCACAATAAAACTTGGTAAATGAATCATCAAAATAAAGCTACTTGGATCTTCTAAAGAAAACTGGTCGATTTTGCTTTCACTTGTAAGTAAAACTAAAGCTGCAACATAAGCCCCTATAGCTACAAAGCCATTTGGTTCTAGTGAAAATTGTCCTGTAACCCCATTGATAAGATTATAGCTTACTGCCAAGATAACAAAAATAGCAATATTGCTTAAAATTCCTATTTTATAATCATTGAAAAAATAAGGAGATATAAAAAGAAAAGCAAGTGCTATGATAAAAAAACTTAAATGTGTAATTTTTCTTGCAACCATCTTAAAACCTACTTTTTTCAAAATTAATACCTAAAATTCCGGTTGGTTTAAAAAGTAAAATCAATACTAAAAAGATAAACGCAAAAGCATCTTTAAAACCAGAAAGATCAGGGAAAATAGCAACTACAACAACTTCTGTAAATCCTATAATCAAACCACCTAAAACCGCTCCAGCAACCGAACCAATACCACCTAAAACAGCAGCGCCAAATGCCTTAAGTCCTATAAGAGTTCCCATACTAGGTTCAACAGAAGGATAACTAACAGCCCAAAAAATACCACCAATAGCAGCTAAAGCCGAGCCCAATGCAAACACAATGGCAATAATACGATTTGCGTCAATTCCCATTAAATTTACAGTGTGAATATCAAAAGCTAAAGCTCTAATAGCAATGCCATATTTGCTTTTATAAAGTATGAATAAAACCACTAATAGTATAAAAAATGTCAAAATAGGCACTAAAATACTATTAATACTAATGCTGATATTATTAAAATTAATCACTGTTTCAAGATAACTTGGCACAGGAAAATATTTTGGCGTTGAACCAAATAAGACATTAAATACATTTTGTATTAAAAAGCTTATACCTATAGCTGTGATAAGTAATGAAATTCTAGGCGCTTTTCTTAAAGGTTTATAAGCTACTCTGTCAATAGCAATACCTAAAGCTGCTGCAAATAACATAGCCAAAGAAAGAGCTCCTAAAAATGGCACATTCATACTTGTAACACAAAATAAAGCCGAGTATGCACCTACCATCATGATGTCACCATGTGCAAAATTAATCAATCTTAAAACACCATAGACCATTGTATAGCCTATAGCAATAAGTGCATACATGCTACCTAAGCTAAAACCATTTATAATTTGCTGTAAAATTAAAGAACTATCCATTGAACCTCTTAAAATTTTATTTACGGAAAAATCGTATCTTTATAAATTTGCTTTTGATTTTCTATTGATTTTATAACAATTGAACGCGTAGCATTGCCTGTTTTATCAATGCTAATTACTCCGCTAACACCTTCAAATTTTGAAGTAGTGTGGATATTGTTATTGATACATTCACTGTTAAAATCATTAATACATTTTTGCATAGCTTCAAAAATCACAAAATACGCATCTGCGCCCATAGCTGTGAAATTTGGAACTTCTTTGCTTTGTTTTTCTTTTTCATAAGCTAATATAAAGTCTTTTGAAAGTTGTGTTGGGGGATTGTGATAATCAAAGCTATCGGTAAATAAATATCCTTCAGCTGCTTCTTGAGCTAGATTAATAAAAGTTTCATCAGCCACCCCATCTGCTGAACCCATAGGGATATTTATACCCATTGCTTTTGCTTGGCGTGCAAACAAAGAAGCCTCGGTGTAATATACCGGAAGATAAATAAAATCAGGTTTTAAATTTTTAACTTGAGAAAGAATAGCTTTGAAGTCTTTATCGCCTGCTGTAATTCTAAATTTATCTAAAATTTTTCCACCTTGCTTGCTAAATTCTTTTTCAAAGGCTCTAGTTAAACCTAAAGAATAATCCGCGCTTTGATCGCTAATTATCACAGCTTTGGTATAATTTAGCTTATTTTTTACATAATTAGCTAAAGATGAGCCTTGGAAACTATCCATAAAACAAACTCTGCTAGCGTATAATTTTTTATTTAAAATTTTATCAGCAGTAGCTGCAGGAGCAACCACTGGGATCTTTTTTTCCTCGCCAATTCTTATCACTTGCAAAGTATTAGCTGTTAGCATTTCTCCAATTAGTGCATACGCTTTGTTTTGTGAAACTAGTCTTGTACTAGCATTTGCACTTTCTATTTTATCGCCTTTTGTATCAACTACTACTAAATTTACTTTATCTCCATTGCTTAAAGTGTTTTTTATAGAATTTGCAATTTTCACTCCATCTAAAGCACTTTGCCCATAAGCTGCAGTAGAGCCTGTTAGAGGTAAAACTACGCCGATGTTAATTTCTTTTGCTTGTATGATATTACTAGCTATAATAGACAATATAGCTATGCTAATTTTTTTCATAGTTTAACCTTTCAAGGATTGATAATAGTTTTATAAACTTGTTTTTGTTCTTGTATTTCTTTTATAACTACAGAACGACTTGCATTACCACTAGCGTCTATGCTTATAACGCCACCCACGCCTTCAAAATTATTTGTTGAATGAATTTTTTCATTAATGCATTGTGCGTTAAGATTATTCGCACATTCATTCATGGCATTTACCATTACATAATACGCATCAGCTCCCATAGCAGAAAATGCTGGAAGTTCTTTTGTGCCATGATCTTTTTCATAAGCTTCAATAAATTTTTTAGAAAGGGTTGTCGAAGGATTGTTATAATCAAAACTATCGGTAAAGATTACTCCATTTACAGCATCACCACCAAGTTCGATAAAGGTTTTATTATTTACTCCATCGCCTGCACTTAAAAGCTTGTTAAAGCCAACCGCTTTTGCTTGTCTTGCTATTAAAGCGGCTTCTGGGTGGTAAATTGGCATATAAACAAAATCAGGGTTGATACTTTTAAGTTGTGAAACAATAGCTTTAAAGTCCTTATCACCTGAAGAAATGGTTAATTTTTTAAGTACTTTTCCACCATTTTGTTTAAATTCTTTTTCAAAAGCTCTTGCCAAACCTAATGAATATACATTGCTTTGATCAACTATCACAACCACGCTTTTTAAATTTAAATCTTTATAGGCATAGTTAGCAAATTTATCTCCTTGAAAACTATCCATAAAGCAAACTCTGCTAGCATAGCTTTTTTTATCTAAAAGCTTATCACCTGAAGCAACCGGAGCTATAGCAGGAATTTTTCTTTCTTCGGCTATAGATAAAACTTGCATAGTATTTGGTGTAACAGCCTCACCTATAAGGCCTAAAACTTTATCTTGAGAGATAAGTCTAGTAGTGGCATTTGCTGCTTCTATTTTATCGCCTTTTGTGTCAATAGCTATGATTTTAACACTATCTCCATTTTTTAAATTCGGGTTTAAAGTATTAGCTAGTTTAATGCCCTCATATACATCATTGCCATAAGCTGCCAAAGTACCAGTAAGTGGTAAAACAATGCCTATTTTTACTTCTGCAGCATAAATTGAACTAGCACAAAGTAAGCTAGCTAGCAGTAGATTTTTTTTCATGAAAACTCCTTTTTTGTTATTTTAAAAATGTATTGTGTTTGGTTTTTGGTGCTGGCTCTTCTTCTAAAAGATCTTTTTGATTAAGCTCTATAGAAAAATTTTGTCCTTTCAAATAAGCAATAATGTGATCCATATCACTCCCGCTTAGCTTTTTAGCATACAAGCTCATTTGGATATTATCGCTTGATTGATTTTTGAAATATCCATTAGCATAGTCTTTTAAAGCGCCCTTGATCTCTTCTGGGCTTAAGTCTTTAATGGCTCTTTTACCATAAGAATTTTTTTCTCCATTTTCTCCATGGCAAGTATTGCATTTGTTTTTAAAATAAATTTCTTTAGCTTTTTCTAAGTCATAGCTAATGTTATCATTAAAAGTATAAGTAAATAAAGATTTTACATTAAAAGCTAATAGTGAATTGACAAATAAAATACTTACAATAAACAAGCGTAACATAAATATGCCTTTTTTAAATATAAATAAAGCTCGATTATATCTAAAAAAAATAAACAATTTTACTCC
>NZ_JANQCW010000023.1:0-11733 GCF_024723635.1 Campylobacter sp. W0066.1
TCTTTATAACATTAATGAAAAGGGAGAATTTGGTAGCAATGGTAGTATAGGAATAGTTAATGGGGTATTGTTTGAAGATTTATTAAAGCATTTAAGCTATATTACAAATGAAGAAGAATTGCTTTGCGAATTAGAAGTTAAATACCCCCAAAAACGAAACAATAAAATTGTATTTGCAAAAGAAATAAAGGATAAATAAATGAATAGCATAAACTCTAAGGAAATATACGATCTTAAAGCTCCGTTTGCACCAGGAACATATATAGAACTTTTCTTAGAGAATAACGACGATATACAAAGAAAATGGGGTTTTTTTGAATGTGATAGTCAAGCTAAAATGCAATTATTATTTGTATCGGATGATTATTTGCAAAGTTTTGATAGTTTTAGTACTTTAGTTGATATTGATGAAGATGGAGAATTAGAGTGCAATGATGATTACAATGCAACTTTAATTGAACAAGAAAATACAAATAAAATTGGCTTTTCTCTTCCTCTTTATAGAACAAAAGAAACTAAATTTGAAAAATATTATATTGTGGTGTTTGCTTATGAAGGCGAAATGCCGACTTTACAAGATCCTTATGTGATCATTGATATGAGTTTTAGAGTGGGTATTGGAGAAGATGATAATGTTGCTAATGGTGTTAATCTTGCAAATTATCCCAAAAATATTCAAGAATGGAACCAAATATCACACATACAAAGTGTTTGGGATGCTGTTAAATTTTTCGAATGTCTATCTAAAAAAATAGGTGATACCTTTACTATTATGAGAGAAAATTTCTTTTCATTCTGTAAAAATAATCCTCAAATAGCAGGAAAAATTGCTTATATTTACTATAGATTTGACCTAGGTAGTCAATCTTTCATAGATAGCGTGGAAAATGATTTCAAAGACTATCAAAGAGATAGAGATTTTTATTTTCAAACTTGTAAAGATGTTTTGCTAAATTGCCCTATAGAAAAAAACAATCCTAAAACATTGAAAGAAAAATATGATGAATTGATGCAAGGTAAAAAATTGGATATAGCAATTTATAAAAATTTAATTAGTAAGATTGCAACCGCTATATGTGAAAAATTAGACTTAAATTTAATAACAAAAAATGGTGAAATAGATTTTTTCCAAGGAGATGAAGAAGAATGGGGAGAATATTACAAAAGACGCATACGTGTTAATGAAAACAATCTACATGATTTAAAAGAAATAATAAAAACTATGATTCACGAGATTAGACATTTTTATGTTGAAACTTATTATTATCCGGGACAAGGTATTTTAAGAGGATATTTGTTTTATGCACATGGATTCTCTATAAGCGATGATTATAAAATTTTATTTGATGGCTTTTATAAATTTGATGACAAAGAAAGGCAAGAAAATGCTTACGAAATACAACCAAATGAAAGAGATGCAAGATTTGTCGAAAAAATAATAGATTTTCTAGGCTAAAGAATGAAAATTAAACTTCCTGATTTAAAAAAATATGCTTTTAACAATAGATCAGATAAAACCATATATCTTGGCATAGAAACAAATATTTTATGTGTCGAAGATAGAATAAACGATATTTCAAATTTCTATAGTAGTAAATATAATAAAAAAATTAATGATTTAACCGCTATTTTATATATAGGAAAGGTAATATTTCAAGAAGAGAAAAACAACTTGTTTCCAAAATTTATAGCAAGTAATTTTGATATTAATTTTGAAAAATTAAATAATTTTTGGCTTAATGAAATAATAAACAACAAAGTGCAATATTTCAGGCAAAATAACAATATAATCTTATCCAAAGAACAAATTTACTCATATTTTGATGATTTGCATTCCAAAAACATCAACTTAATTAAAAATTATTTTAATAAAATTTATGAAAATAGTGGCATTACCGCTTTAATCTATGACAGAAACAACCATAAAAACGATATATTAAATCAACTTGATACGCTATCTAAACAAGATTATAAAATTACATTTAGCGATGAGCTTTTTTACGAATATTTAGTTTGGAGTCTAAATGACTTTTTAATTCCATATTTTTCTGGTAAATTTCAAGATGAAAATGAATTACTTTTTAATGCCGGTGCTTACACTACATATAAAGAATTATATCAAAAACAAATCAATCTTATACCAAATCCTTACTATGGAGAAAATTCTAATATCCCTTTTATTGATTTTTTCTATACTAATATAAATCCATTAAAATATGGGGTGGGTTATATCGAAGGTTATTTAAAATTTTTCAAACACTATCCAAATTCAAAGTTCCTTAAAAAAATGCCTCCAATAAAAGGATATAAATTCTATAGCCCTAATATTAACCATGATGGTAAAATTTTATCTTCAAATAAAGGAAAATTTTATTTTTCTCTAGCTGAAAATCCTCAAATTTTTATTTATTTTTTTCAAAAATATTACCCAAAAATTTGTAACCTTCCAAAACATTGGAACGAAATTATGTTTCAAAAGTTAAAATTAAACATTCCAAACGAAGAGTTATAATTTTTCTATATTCTTAATCAAACTGCTAATATTAGAATCGATTTTAATATTATGAGTTTGTAAATCAAAAATTGCAAAAATGAAAAAACCTAAAATACATCCAATAGGTATAACAACTAACGCAAATTTCATAAATCTGCGTTGAAAATACTGCCAAAATTTTTCCCTATTAGCTCCATTATAAGCCTTATCAAAAGCTGTCTCATCTGTTAAATTTATAAGAGGAGTTAAAGCCGATGCTATATTATTACAAAGATAAATAATTTTTTCCTCAACATCTTTTTCATGAGAATATTTTCCTCTATATCCTAAAATCAAGCAAACATATATGAATTCCAAAAAATCCTTGTTTTTGGATGGATTAGACAACCAAGAAAGCGCTATATCGTAAAAATTATCACCACCTAGAGTCTCATCAAATAACCTCACGGTTAAAGTATGATTTGCCCAAGAGCTATTAATAAATAAATCATTTTTCATTAGACTTTCATCTATAAATACGCATAAGCAATATCTTAATTTTATAATATCTTTCTCATCATACTCTTTAAAAGTACTTAATCTTGAACTCCAAACCAAAATTTCATTCACAAGTTTTTCTTTTAAATTCTCTATATAAGCAGTATCCAAAGAATGAACCTTAGATAATCTATAAACAAGTAAAAGAATTTCCAAACAATTATCAACAACTTTATTGATTTCTAAACCTTTTAAATCACTTTCTAAAAGCAAAGATCCTTCTTTAAAATGTGATTCTTTTTGCATATTACTCCTTAAAATACAGCCCACATTTTTATATCAGGGTTTTTTATATTTGTTGTTAGATATAAACTTATAACATTTTCACCTTTAAAGTATTTAAACAGTTCATCTTTTTTGTCTAACTTGTAATAAATATAACCATTTAAATAAGGTATAGAAGATGGAATATTTGAAATTTGCTCTATGTTTATCCCTCGTAATTGTGTTGTTACTATACTTTTTATCCTACTTTGAGTATGAATTTTACTTTGAGTTTTAAAATTATATAATAAATACTCATGATTAACATCAGCACTAATGGCTAAAAATAATTCGCCCTCTTCAATAACCGTAGGATTATCAAATAACAAATCATAAAATCCATTGTTATTATCAATTACTTGAGCCATAGTATATTTTGGAGAAGTTATTTTTGCAAATAAAACTCTAAGTTGATTAGTAAGTGGTAAAAAAGTGTTAGTCAAGTCATCATGATTATATACTATAAAATCAGAAAAGGAACTTTCAGTACCAAAAGCACTAAGATCTCCTTGAAAATCGACTAATTTTTCATATAAATTTTCAGGATGTATTTTATCTTTATTGATTATATATGAAAAAATAAAATACCATTTTTTTAAAAGATTAAGCGATAAATATGTACTAAAATCCAAGGTGTTTTTAGTTTGATCTATACCCTTAAATACTTCAGTGAGTATTTCTTTATGCTGTTTAATTGAATGCGAAATTTCTTCTAAAAATGATTTAATATACGAAGATTTATTTAAATCTAAACAAGTGGGTATAAAACTTTCATCTAACTCTATTTTTTTATTTAAATCAATATTTTTGATTTTTGCTATAGGAATTTCAAGTTCATCTGGAGTTTTGCTACCTAAAAAGCCCAATTTCAATCTTAAACTAGCTAAAGTAATGCTTATTTTTTCTTGAGAGAAAGTAATATTATCATTCTCATATTCATCTTCTAAATCAGTATGTTTAAAAACATCATTAGTATTATCATCATATATTCTTGAAGCTACAACACTTCTTAAACTAATGTATTTTGAATTAGGTATATTATTGTGTAAAGATATATCTGCTATAGAAGATAAACCCATAGGAATTTTAATAACAATAATAGAATTTACCAAAGAATCATAATTAACTTCCAAAGGCTCTGGAAGCTCATCTTGTTCTGGTGCATTAAAAATGCTACCATCTTTAGCAATTCCAGAAATTCTTTTAAGTGCTATTTTTCCTTGCATTAGCATTTCATTGGAAAATTCTAAATCAATTATTCCATATAAATTATTGAAAGTTGAAATTGTTTTAAGATTAATATTTCTTTCAAAATATCGTTCTTGTTGCTCAAAATGAATTTTATCAATATTTAGCCCATTAAACCAAGCTACTTTTAGCTTATCTGCCATTATATTTTCCTTAGATTAAATATGTCTAATACCATCTTTTGTTATTTCAAATTTTAATGTTTTTTTAGTTCCAAAACCATTAGCATCATCTGTTTTTGCCCAAATTTTTGTTACTTTTTTAGTATTATTTGCAAATAAAACCAAAATACCAATATACGGCACTTCTTCATCTATAACTTTAAAAGCAATAATATTATCTTTAGGGGCAATTTGTAGTCTAATCGAGTCAATTTTATCTCTACCGAGTATAGCATCCTCTCTATTAATCAGCTCTAAATCACTAGCCTTTATAAATTTATTTACATCTTTTAGTTGATACACAATAACAGTCAAAGGAACATCATCATTTCTACTATTTAAATTAGAATTTTTTATATTATCAATCTTTACACTTACAACACTAGAGCAAGAACTTAAAAACAACCCCATGAGCAACATAACAAAAATTTTTCTCATTCCCATCCTTAAAAAAATACTTAAATAAATAACACTATAATTTTATTTTTTATTATAATTAAAAAAACTTTCAATAGTGCTTAGGAGATAAAAAATGATTTTCTGTGATCATTATGAAGAAAATTTAGAAAACTTAGAGATATTTCATTTACTTGAAGAAGAGATGACAAAATACAAAACATTAAATCATGAAAAAATACAATGGGATAAGGTATATGAATACTCATTAGATATTTTACAAAACAACTCGATGGATATGAAAATTTTCGCTTACTTTTCTTTATCATGTTTAGCATTAAATAACGAAGAGTGTTTTAAAATATTTTTAGAAATAATAATTTTTACAGAAAAATTATTTCGAGAAAAACCTGAAAATATAAGTAAAACATCTTCTATACTATTAAATCAAAAAAAGAAATACAAACAAATTGTTGAAAATTTTATTAATGAATTTAATAAAAATTCACCAAAATGCTCACAAGTCACAGCTAAAAGTTTAAATGAGTATTTTGAAAAATTACGCGAAATTTTAAATTGTAATTTTGCAAAATTAAACATTAAAGAAGAAATAACTCAAACTAAACAATCACCTCTTAAATCTCCAGTGACACAAGTAAATATCGATATAAAAAACACAAAATTATCTAATCTTAGTGATAGAGAATACAGAACATTATTAAATAATCTAGCAATAGAATTACTAGAAAATAACATTGAAAATACCAATGCTTATTCATTGTTTGCAGAAGCAGCTTGGGGAAGATTAAAAACCCTTCCACCGCATTCAGATTTTGTCACTAAAGTAAGATATCCTGATAGAAATTTAATAAAATTACTATTAGATAAAAATACGAATGAGTTAGATCAAATAAAATGTTTTATCAATAACCTTTCACTTAACCCTTTCTGGATAGAAGGATTTAAACTATTTTGTGATTTTTTACATCATCATCAAAAAGAACACTCCTTGAAAATTTTAAATTTACTAACTTGCAATTTTATTCTCAAATTCAAAGATATTACCAAGTTAAGATTTAACAACGGCGAATTAATGTGTAAAGAAGATACATTTAATTATTTTGTAAAACAAAATCAAGAAACTAATAAAAAAACACTCACTACATCCGATAAAAATAAAAAAGTAGAGCAATTACTCATTGAAATAAATAATGAAAATTATAATAATTCTTTATTTTGTAATATAAATTCTTTAATAGCCATGGCACAAGTTTTTGAAACAAACAATATGAAAAATAATGCAAAAATTATATACTTACAACTAGTTGAACTTATGGAAAAAACCTTATTAAAGGATTACTTAAGTGATGAGTATAATTATGCAAAAAACAAAACTAATAAAAAAATATAAACTTAGTTATTCTTTATTTAGTTTTATGTATAATTTAAAAAATAAATTTTAATTCAAAAAATAAGGAAGTAAAATGTCTGATGGATCAAGTGCACCAAAAGAACGCATAAATATAACCTACAAGGCAAAAACAAACGGGCAAAATGCAGAGATAGAATTACCTTTAAAACTTATGATAATGGCTAATTTAACAGGTAAAAATGAACAAAATTTAGAAGATAGGGAAATTGTGTCTATCAACAAAATAAATTTTAATCAAGTTATGCAAAAACTAGACATCAAAACCCAATTTAATGTTAAAAATACTTTGGGTGGAGGCGCTGAAGAATTAGATATCAACCTAAAAATATCTAGTATGAAAGATTTTTCGCCTGATAATATAGTGCAACAAGTGCCAGAGTTAAATAAACTAATGCGCCTTAGAGAAGCATTAATGGCTCTAAAAGGACCTATGGGTAATATTCCAAATTTTAGAAAAGCTGTTTTAGATGCTCTAAAAAATGAAAAAACCAAAGAGCAATTGCTTTTAGAAATCAAAAAAGAAAATAACGAAGAATAAAGGAAACATAATATGTCAAAAGATAAAGTAATTGATACTCCAATTATTGAAAGTATTATGGAAAAAAGCAAATATGCTAGAAATGATGAAAGCTATAGTATAGCAAAAAGAGGAGTAGCCGAATTTATTTCCGCAATAGTTGAAAGCGATAACATAGAAGATAAAATCAACAAATTTGCACTTGATGAAATGATTGCCCATATCGATGATTTATTATCAAAACAAATGGATGAGATTTTACATAATGAAGAATTTCAAAAATTAGAATCGACTTGGAGAGGACTTTTCTTCTTAGTAGAAAGAACTGATTTTAATGAAAATATTAAAATTAATCTTTTTGATATTACAAAAGAAGAAGTTTTAGAAGATTTCGAAAATAATCCAGATATCACCCAAAGTGTTGTTTATAAAAATATTTATTCTTCAGAATATGGACAATTTGGTGGAGAACCAGTTGGTGCTATAATTGGTGATTACCAACTAAGCACTGCAAGTCCAGATATGACTTTTTTAAATAAAATGTCAAGCATAGCAGCAATGAGTCATTCTCCATTTTTAACTTCTTTAGGACCTAAATTTTTTGGTTTAGAAAATTATTCAGAATTAGCTAATATTCAGGATTTACAAAGTCTTCTCGAAGGTCCACAATACACAAGATGGAGAACTTTTAGAGAAAATGAAGATTCTAAATACACAGGATTAATGGTTACGAGGTTTTTGACAAGATCGCCTTATGATAGTGAAGAAAATCCCATCAAAAGCTTTAATTACAAAGAAAATGTTCACGCATCTCATAATCATCTATTATGGGGAAATTCAGCATATGCTTTCGCAACAAGATTAACAGAAAGTTTTGCTAAATACAGGTGGTGCGGTAGTATCATAGGACCAAAAAGCGGTGGAAGCGTAAAAGATCTTCCTACTTATTTTTATGAAAATTTTGGAAACTTAAAAGCTAAAATTCCTACTGAAGTTTTGATTACAGATAGAAGAGAATATGAACTTGCAGAAAATGGGTTTATAACTTTAACTCTAAGAAGAGACACCAATAATGCAGCATTTTTTTCAGCAAATTCTGCTTTAAAACCTAAAATATTTCCAAACACACCAGAAGGAAAAGAGGCTGAAACAAATTACCGCTTAGGCACTCAATTGCCTTATGTATTTTTAATTTCAAGATTAGCACATTATCTAAAAGTACTACAAAGAGAAGAAATTGGAAGCTGGAAGGAAAGAAGTGATATTGAAAATGGTTTAAACGAATGGGTTAGACAATATATTTCAGATCAAGAAAATCCACCAGCAGAGGTTAGAAGTAGAAGACCTTTTAGAGGGGCTCAAGTAAAAGTGGATAATATACCAGGGGAGCCTGGATGGTATAAGATTGGGTTGAATGTTCGTCCTCACTTTAAATATATGGGTGGAAATTTTGAACTATCTTTAGTAGGTAAATTGGATAAAGAATAATAAATGTCTTTGTTGGATAAAATTATTCATTCATTGGATGAGCAATATAAAAATATCCCTTTTTATCAAAATGAATTTCAAGAAATAAAAAATAATATACAAGTTTTGCTTAATGCAAAACTTGATGACTGCTTAAGTGTTGAAGATTTTGGATTATCTAGTATGGAAAATCTAAATTTAAGCTCGACAGAACTTTGCTTGAACATGGCAAAAGAAATTCATAAACTCATAAGTAAATACGAAAAAAGAATTATAATTAATTCTATCACATATAATGATTCTTTAAAACCTTGGCAACTTTCATTTTTACTAAAATGTGTTTTTTGTAATGATAATTTTAAAGAATTTGCAATTGAAATTATATTTAAAAATAATCGATATTGCGAGGTTATCTAAAATGACACAAGATGATATACATTATTATCAAAAGGAGATTACTTATCTTAATCATGCTCGGAAAATTTTTATAGATAAATTTCCCAAGTTAACCCCTTTTTTATCTTACGATAGTAAAGATCCAGATATAGAAAGAATTATTGAAAATTTAGCAATATTAACCTCTAAAATTCATCAAGAATTAGATCAAAATATACCCTATATTGCAGAATCTCTAATTAATATTCTTTCTCCAAATTACACCAACATTCTACCTTCTATGTGTATGCAAGAATTCAAATTTAGCGAAAACAGCAAACTCAACAGATTAATTATTCCTAAAAATAGTACAGTTAAATCTGTATCTATAGAAAAATGTGAATGTGAATTTAAAACAGTATATGATGTATATCTATATCCATTAAATATAGAGAATGTTTTTTTAGGAAGTGAAAGACAATATCATACATTAGATATACAACTTAGAGTTAGTAGAGAAGATTTAAACATAGAACATCTAGGTTTAGATAAACTAAGTATATACTTAGGGGATGATGTTTACACATCATCTACATTACTTTTTTATATGCATCAATATTTAGAAGAAATAAAAGTCATATCTCATGACACAAAAGAAGAATTTAAAATAAATACCCATAATATTAAAACTATGGGTTTAAAGCCAAACGAAAGTTGCCTATTTTATAATGACTTAGGATTTGAATCTTTTTCCTTGCTAAGAGAATACTTTTTTTTGCCTGAAAAATTTAATTTTACCTCAATACAAGGCTTGGATGTTTTACATGAGTGTAAAGGTAAGTTAATTAGCATTTTTTTTAAATTTAATAAAACACTTCCTAAAAATTGTATTATAAAAAATGAATTATTCTCATTATCGACAACACCAATCATTAATATTTTCGAAAAAACAGCAGAACCTATCATCAATAATCACTCGAAAAATGGATATAGAATTTTCATCGATAGAACAAATTTAAATGCATATGATATAGTTCAAATAAAACAAGTCAAAGCACATAATAGCGACAGCGGGAGTAGAATTTTAAAAAATTATAAAAATTTTGAACGTTTTGAATTTATGCAAAATAAAATACAAGATTTTTACTACATTACAAATAAATCAAATTCCAAGCAAGATAACTTCAAAGAAATATCGTTTTTTTCCTCAAACAATACAAATGAAACAATCACAATAGATGTATTATGCTGTAATAAAAATTTACCGACCCGTTTAAAAATAGGCGATATCAATCTTATACCTTTTTATAAAGATGCTATTACGAAAAACATTACCATTCCAACGCCGATTAAGCAAGTTAAAACCAATGGTGATCTTTTATGGAAATTAGTTTCTATTTTGTCATTTAGTTATCAAACTCTTTTAACAAAAACATCCTTTTTTCAAGTTTTAGAAAGCTATAGCTTTCCTGATGATAAAACTTCTGAAGTAGTATGTCAATTACTTACCTCTTCAATAATTGACATACAGTCAAAACCAAGCTACTTAATTGATGAGCATATTACAAAAAAAGGCACTATGAGTATTATAAGCATAGATGATTCTAAATTTTATTCTTTGGGTGAAGTTTATAAGCTAGGATTAATAATTTCAGAATTTTTATCATCCTTTGTGAGTATTAATTCATTTTGTGAATTAAAAATTAAATGCATAAACTCAAAAGCAACTATACATTATCCTTTTAAAAAAGGAATTAAACCTATATTATGAACAATGCAAACTCTTATACCTTTTATAAACTTCTTAAAAAATTATTAAAAGATCATCCCAAAGAAGATATTTTTCTAAGGGTAAATAATGCCCTAATGCATCCTAACAAAGAAATCGAATATGTAAAATTCAATAAAAATATTAGTGATTTTCCCATTGAAATTATGATTAATTTTATGGGTCTACAAGGTAATACATCACAACTCCCTTCTTATATACTAGACAAGCTCTCTAGGAATGAGGATGGCGGGGATGGATGGAGTTTATTTTTTGATTTCTTCAATCACTATCTTCTTTGGATTTTTTTTGAAATTACTACTCTTAACAATTATCCAAAAAGTTTTGATATTAATTTCAGCGATAGAATTTCTAAAATACTATTTTCTATGTTAGGTATCAATGATACAAAAATTGCAAAGAGATATCTACCTTTTGCACCGTTATTACTAAGTTTAAGAAGACCTAAAAGTTATATTGAAAGAATTTTACAAATCACTTTTAATTTACAAAATCAATTAAATATTATAGAAAATATACCCCATCAAATTTGCATAAGACACATACAATTAAATAAATTAGGAAGTAAAAATCATATTTTAGGAAAAAACCTAATCTTAGGAAAAAAATTTCTATCTTACCAAAATAAAATAGCTATTTATATAAAAGATATACACTATGATGAAGCTTTAAAATACTTTCCAAACGCAGAAAAATACAAAGAGCTTAAAGAAAGTATATTATTTCTAACTAACAATGAATTTTGTGTTGATTTATATCTTAAAATTATTTTTAATAAAAGAATGCTGTTTAAGCTAGGAGACTACTCTCACTCCAAATTAGGATGGGGTAAAATTTTAGGAAAAAAAATAAAAAATTACGAAATAATACATATTAAACTTCATGAATAATTTTTATATTTATCAAAATATATCATTTATTCATCTATATTAAAATCAAATACATAAGATCTGAATTTTTATTATTAAACTATTGATATTATTAAATTTTATTAATACCCAATATTATGAAAATAACCATAAATTAACAACAAGCTTATATTAATCCAAAACT
>NZ_JANQCW010000024.1:0-10145 GCF_024723635.1 Campylobacter sp. W0066.1
GGATTGAATGAGAAATAAATCCAAGTATTTAAATTTGTTTATACTTGGATTTAAATGCTATAATTTTGCTTTAAATTTTTAAAGGTTTTTTATGGCTGCTGATGATCAAGAAAAAACAGAAGAACCCACGTCCAAGAAAATAGAAGATGCACGGCAAGAGGGTAATGTCCCAAAAAGCCAAGATGCATCTGCTGTGGCTGTGCTTGTTATAGCTGTGGTTGTTGTGTTGTTTATGATGCCTTTTATAGGTGAGAGAATTAGTGGTTTATATAGGTTTTATCAAAGTTTTATAGGTATAGAACTTGATTTAAAAATCTTGCAAAAAATTATTATAAAAACCATGATAGAAATGTTTATTATGGTTTTACCTATTACTCTAACAATTATGGTTGCAGGTGTGCTTGGAAATTTAATGCAATTTGGTTTTATTTTTACCACTAAGCCCATTACTCCAAATTTTAACAAAATTAACCCTATTAATGGACTTAAAAATCTTTTTTCTTTAAAAAAGATTATTGAAGCTTTGAAAATTATTCTTAAAGTTGGAGTGGTTTTTGGTATTGCTTTTATTTTTTTATTACAATTTATGAAAGAGCTTCCTAGGGTAGAACTTTATACGATTTATCCACAACTTTTATGGCTTAGGGATAAAGCTATTATACTTGCAGCTATTGTTATCATAGCTTTTTTGATTATAGGGCTTTTAGATGTACTTTTGGTAAGGTATCAATACTTTAAAAACTTACGCATGAGTAAGCAAGAGGTTAAAGATGAATTTAAACAAAGCGAGGGAGATCCTTTGGTAAAAGGAAGAATTCGTCGTTTGCAAATGGAAGCAGCAAGGCGTAGAATGGTGCAAGATGTTGCTAGTGCTGATGTTGTGATTACTAACCCTACCCACTATGCGGTTGCTTTGCGTTATGATAGCTCTAAAGAAGCTGCACCAAAAGTTTTAGCTAAAGGGGTGGACTTTTTAGCTTTGCGTATAAAAGATATGGCTTATGAGTATAATGTGATGATTTATGAAAATCCTCCTTTAGCAAGAGAACTTTATAAAGCATGTGAAGTTAATGATCTTATCCCACCAGAGCTTTTTAAAGCAGTGGCAGAGGTTTTAAGCTTTGTCTATACTTCTAATAGGCAAAAATTTGCCGATAGATTAAAATAAATTTAGCTTTTTAATCAAACTTATAATAGTCATAGTTATAGAAAGAGTGTAGATGCCTAAAAGTGCTATGCGGTGGGATTTGAGGTTGATTTTTTCCATGATTTTAATTCCAAGATAAACCCCTAGCATAGAGCTAAGTCCTACTAAGCTTCCATTTTGTAAGACTTCTTTATCAATGATGTCATTATATATAAAAGAACTAATCCCTGAAATGGAAGCAAAAATCACAAAAAATAAGCTAAGTGGCACTATTTTTTTGGTATCATAGCCTAAAAAATAAGCCAAAATAGGGGTGATTAAAAGCCCACCACCAATCCCTAAAGATATAGCAAAAATTCCTGTAAATGCACCACAAATTAGCAAAATAGAATTTTTTAAGGTATTAGAGTGGTTGATGTTTCCAATGGTGCTTTTTTGATTAAAAGCAAATTTTAAAAAGAATACAATACTCACACATAAAAAAATACTTGTTAAAGTTATATCTGAAAAATATGAGAGCAAAAGTCCACTAAACATCGCACCTAAAAAGCCTCCAAATCCTATGATAAGACCATCTTTTAAGATTAAATTTTTCTTTTTATAGTTTAAATAAGAACCAAAAATAGAAGCAAAAATCATTTGTACAACAGAAATTGCAACAGCATGGTGAGAGCTAAGCCCTAAAGTAAGCATGAAAGGAACGATAATCATACCACCACCTATGCCAAAAACCCCTGAAGCCATACCTGAAAAAATTCCTATAATCATATAAGGAAGTAAAGTTAAATCCATAATTTATAAACCTTTAAATAAAAATATTGTAACAAAATAAAATTTATTTAGCTTTAGAAAATATAATCATAGTCGATTTATGATGATTATAAAGATTTTTTGGAGTTAATATGAAATTTTGTAAAAAATGCGTTATGCCAGATACTAAGCCTGATTTGCATTTTAATGATGAGGGAATTTGTGATGCGTGTTGCTCGCAAGAAGCTAAAAATCATGAGATAAATTGGCAAGAGCGTGAAAAAGAATTTCTAGAACTCGTTAAAAAATATAAAAAACATCCTGTGTATGATTGTGTGATAGGGGTAAGTGGTGGTAAGGATTCTACTTTTCAAGTTTTAAAATGTCTTGAGCTTGGACTTAATCCTTTGTGTGTTTGTTTTGAACCAAGCATCCCTACTAAAATAGGTAAAAAGAATTTAAAAAATTTAAACAATCTTGGTGTTGATTTGATCCATATCAAAAGAAATCCTTTGGTGTATAAAAAATTAGCCCGCGAAGCTTTTATAAGAACGGGCGATAATGAATGGCAAAACCATTTGGGAATTTTCACTTGTGTTCCAAAGGTAGCTGTTGCTTTTGGCATTCCTTTGATCATTTGGGGGGAAAGTCCGCAGATTGAGTATGGTGGGCCAGCTAGTTCTAAAGAAAAAAATACTTTAGGCAGAGAGTGGCTTGAAGAATTTGGTGGGCTTTTGGGTAATAGAATTTCTGATATGATCGGTGTTGATGGTATTAGAGAAAAGGATTTATATTTTTATACTTATCCAAGTGATGAAGAGCTTCAAAGAGTAGGAGTTACAGGGTTATTTTTGGGATATTATTTTAAATGGGATTATAAGTATAATTTAAAAATATCTAAAGAAAATGGCTTTAAAACTAGTACAAAACCAGTTGAAACTACTTATGAGAATTTTGAAAATTTAGATTGTTATTCAAATCATGTGCATGATTATTTAAAATACTGCAAATATGGTTTTGGAAGAGCTACGGATAATGCGTGCTTGGATATAAGACTTGGCTATATTAGCCGTGAAGAGGGCGTGAGACTTGTAAATAAATATGATGGAAAGCTACCTAAAAAGGCTATTAAGAAGTATTTGGAATTTAGTGGTTTTAGTGAAAAAGAATTTGAAAAAATTGTAGATTCTTATACTAATAAAAAGATATTTAAACGCGATGAAAATGGTAAATTTTTAAGAGATAGTGATGGATCATTGATAAAAAAAGATGAGTTTGTTTTGAAATGATTTGTATTGTTGATTATCATCTTGGAAATTTTAAATCTGTTTTGAAAGCTTTTGAAAAACTTAATCAAGAAGTGATTATAAGTTCTAAAAAAGAAGATATAAAAAATGCCTCTAAATTAGTTTTACCAGGCGTTGGAACTTTTAAACAAGGTATGGAAAATTTAAAAAAACTTGCACTAGATGAGCTTTTAAAAGAATGTGTTTTAAAAGATAAAAAGCCTATTTTGGGGATTTGTCTTGGTATGCAACTTTTTGCTAGTAAGGGGTATGAGGGCGGAGAGTGTGAAGGGCTTGATTTTATAAAAGCAAGGGTTTTGAAATTTGATTTAAGTAAAGAAAAATTATTGCATAGTGGTTGGGATGATTTACAATTTAGTGATAAAAAAAGCAAACTTTTTGATGGAATTTTAGAAAAAAGTGATTTTTATTTTGTGCATTCTTATTATGTAGAGTGTTTAGAGAGAGTGGAGACTTCTTTTTGTGAGTATGAAAAACCTTTTTGTGCAAGTTTTGAAAAAGATAATATTTTTGCTGTGCAATTTCACCCTGAAAAAAGCCAAAATGTAGGTTTGAAACTTTTGGAAAATTTTGCAAATTTAAAGGCCTAATATGCTTAAAACAAGAATTATACCTTGCGTGTTATTAAAAGATCATCAGCTTGTAAAAAGTATCAATTTTTCTTCTTTTAGAACTATAGGGCATGTAATAAGCACAGCTAGGATATATAATGCTAGAAATGTTGATGAGCTTATAGTTTTGGATATCAATAAAAATGGCGTTATAGATTTTGAAAGCTTAGAAGATATAGCTAATGAATGCTTTATGCCTTTAACTATTGGAGGTGGGATTAGAACTTTAGAAGATATTAGAAAAGTGTTAGATATAGGTGCAGATAAAATCAGCATTAATTCTATGGCTTTGCAAGATCCAGATTTTATTAAAAAGGCAGCAAATACTTTTGGAAGTTCTTGTGTAGTATGCTCGGTTGATGTAAAAAAAGATAAAAATAAATTTAAAGTTTTTAATAATGAAATTTTAGATATTGATCCACTAGAACTTGCATTAAAATACGAATCTTTGGGAGCAGGGGAGATACTTTTAACAAGTGTTGATAAAGAAGGAGGTTCTTTAGGGTATGATTGGGAATTACTAGAGTATTTCAAAGGTAAATTAAAAATTCCACTTATTATCAATGGGGGGCTTTCTAAGCCTCAAGATGGGGTAAAAGCTATACAACATGGTGCGAATGCATTAGCAGGTGCTTTTATATTTCATTTTAGTCAATATACTCCAAATGATATTAAAAATCATTTACTAGAAAATGGTATTGCAGTCAGACTTTGTTAGTTGCATTTTTAAGATAGTTTCATTTTGGAATTTAAATTTATCAATTGTGTTAAATTTAAATATTTTATGCAAATTAACAACAAATGTATTATCGCAAAATACCTGTAATTGAAGAAATTGACGATTTTTTATTTTGAAAACATAATATATACCAATATGCTCCAAAATTCTACCTAACCCTGAAATTTTAGAAAAAGGATTTGCATAAAAACCAAATTCAATAGTATTATCAGAAATGATTTCAAAATTAATACTTCCAAGAATTTGTTTATTATAAATTACACAATAATAGTTTTTAAGAGTATTTTGTTTTAATTTTTTTATAAATTTTTTATGTTCGTATTTAGTAATATAATGTTTTTGATATAAATATTTTTTGATTTCAGGGTGATTTCTGTATAGTCTAATTTTTTCTTTTTCTTTGTGGTTTAGATTGATAAAATTTTTCAAAATAATATTTTCATTATGAATAAAGTTGAAAATAATATTTTTCTTGTTTATTTCATAGCTGATTAATTCATTAAGCCAATTAAAATTAATAGAAGATAATTTTTCAATAATAGGTTTTTGTATATATTTCAAATAAAGCATTTTTTTATGTTTTGTTGTTTCTATAGGTGAATGTTTTAAATACAAATTTAAAGCTTTTGTGTTTTTTTTAAAAACACAAGCGTTTAAAGTTTGAACTTTTAAAACATTGAAAGCATAGTTTTTAACTTCTTGCATTAAAAGTTCACCTACACCTTTTTTTATACCATAAAGCCCAAACTCACATGAATGGTTGGTTATATTAATAAAATCGATTACACCTATGGTTTGTTTGCCATCATAAACTAAAAAATATTTTTTAGTTGTATCTGTTTTTAGGCTAGATAAAAAACTTAAGTGCTCTTTTAAAGTTATATTTTGTGTTTTCATAAATTTAGCAATGCTTTCATCGTTACGCCATTTTAAAACAAGCTCGATTTCTTCTTGAGTTAAATGAATAAAATCTTTTAAAACTATCATATAAAACTCTCCACCTCATAACCTTTTTTAGCAAGCCAAACTGCAATTTTTTCTTGATTTTTAGCATAAGCTATGGCTTTAAAATTGGCTTTTAAAATCAAAGCTTCGTTGACTAATGAGCTTGCGCTAATGATGAGTTTTTTGCTTTCATTCATTAATCTTGCAAGATTAGGATAATCTATTAGAATTTGCATATTAGAGTTTTTTTGGCTTAATTTTTGAAGCAAGTTTAGATGAGAATTTGCTTTTGTGGTAGCTATGATGATAGTTTTGTTTTTATTTAGTTTATTTGCTATATCAAAGGAAATATTTTTTGGATCACTTCCCCCTATACAGATAAAATAATCATAAATTTTCTCTCTTTTTATCTTGCTTTCTTGGTAAAACTCATCGCGTATTAGAGCATAGGAAAAGCCACATCTTAATTCACAATACTTTGGTACTAAATTTTCATAATCACTTTCTTTAGCATAAGCATTGACATTAAGTAAAATATCACAAAAGTGTTCTTTTATTTCATCATCAAAACTTAGAATTTTAATTCCTGTTTCTAATTTAATAAGTTTTTCATCATCTGCAGTGATCTCATAATGATCAATGATTAAAAGATCAAATTTTTCTTTTTTGATGAGATTGATGAGTTCATATATGCTAACACTTGTTAACTCATACACAGGATAAGGAATTTCATCTATTAAAGAGCCTTTTAGTGGTAAACAAGCAAAAGATACATCTTGATATTGTTTAGCTAATAAAAGATCTCTTTTAATGTGCCCATGCCCTATAATGCTAGAACTATCGCTTCTAAAAAGAACTTTCATTTGATTTTGTGTCCATATCCTCTTTGTATAATAGTTTCTTGCAGAGGAATTATACCTCTATGCAAGGCTTGTTCGTGAGCTTTGATATGAGCAATAATTAACTCAAGCCAATCAATATGTTCTTTTATCCATAAAAGCGATTTATTATATACATCATCTTCATTGATAGGGTTTAAAACATAAATTTTAGCAAGATTAAATTCAAATTGAGCAAGTAGTGGAGTTAAAGTTTCGTGTAATTCTTCCATACCTTTTAAATTTTCTATATATGTTTTAATTTCATCAATACTTTTAATCATATTTTTTATGTTTTCATCGGAGTAAATGTTTTGATAAGACCATTTTAAATCAGTTAAATAAGCTTCGATAGTATTGTTTAGAGTGTGGCAATGTGTAATGCTTTTTTTGATTTTAGTGTAAGCTTTAAGCATTAATTCATTTTGTTTGTTTGAAGTTGGATTTTCTAGTGAAATAAAAGGTTTTTTTAAATCTTTTGTCAAGAATTTTTCACATATTTTTTTAAAAGGTTCTTCTATAGCCCCTTTAATTCTAGCCCCACCTTCAGTGCAGTTATATACATTTGTTCCATAGTGGTTGAAATATACAATATCGCTTTCAAAATTTTGTCGGAATAAATTCCATACAAAAGAACTTTGAACTTTTCCATTACCCCCGTAAGCTTCACATTCATATTTTCCATAGTCTTTTTTATAAATTTTGCCATTTTTATAATTATCAGTTAAATAAGTATAGCCATTAGAATGAGAAATTCCATCATCACTATAGGCTAAATCTTGGCCAATTAAAATGATATTTTTGTGACCTAGATTAAAAGCTAGGTTAGAAGCCATATTTGCAACACTGCATCCAGTTATAAGATATCCATAGGCATGTAATTGCATAAAATATATAAATTTTGCATCAGTAGGTGAAATGAGAATATAATTTCTATTATTATTTTCTAGATATTTTATTGTGTTAGGATGTGCATATGATTTTATGATAAAAGTTATACTTTTATCAAAATCTCCAAAATTATTATTAAAAAATTCACTAGTTAAAGCTACTCTTTCTGAGGTTAAAACATAATCAGGTTTAATATTGTGTTTGGCTAAGATAGGGTAGGCGCTATCTGCACAAAATATAGTTGCTTTATCAGCATATTGTTTTAACAAAGGAAGTTGTTTGGATAAACTAGGTCCTGTAGAAACAATGATAGCAGTATCACTTAGATTTTTTCTTTTTTGTAAAAGTTCTTGATAGCTTGGATGTGTTAGCATTTTAGGAAGATTATAAGTAAATTGCTCTACCCCTTGAAGAGCATCAAGAGGTAGATTTCCATATTTTAATACAGCTTTTTTTAAGTATTCTAGCATATTATTATTGACTTTTAATATATCTTCGTGATATCTTTCATAATAATCAGAATGTAGTTCTAAAAAATATGTTCTTGCAAAATTTAACATAGGTTGTTGTTTACACATTAATTCATAGTCTATGATTTTTAGACAATTTGTATTGACAATTACCAATCTTGCTTCTTGTAATTCTTTACTAAAATCCAACACACTAAAAGCACTATGGATAATCTCTAAATCTTTTTCAAAAACAATAATAATCTTATGGTGAGGATTTTGCAAAAGAGCTTTATATAAAATTCCATTTCCAAATCCATAAAAATATAATACAGGATATAGACGATATTTTTCATTGTAAATTTTTAACATTGTGTTTAGTTCTTCTAAAGGATTTTTATAAACTAAAGTATTATCTTCGGTATTTAAAAAATTTATATCTAAACTATCGCTGCCTTGTATTATTTTGTATTTTGAATGCGTTATAGAAGAAAGTATTTGTCCTAGTTTAGTTTTTATATGTTCTAAATTTTTCTTTAACATAAGGTTCCTTATCTTTATATTCTAAAACTATGAGTAAGTATTATACTTTAAGTAAAAAAAGAAATAGCTTATGAGTATAAAATTGTTTTATTATTCATACTGTATACACTGATTTATTTATGTTATAATATGCTTAAATAAATATAAAATTATGTATTTTGAAGGATAAAAAATGAATTTAGATGAAAAATTAAAAAAACGACAAAGACTTGAAATGTCTTATTATCCTACAGAGTATATTATAAGAGTTTTATTATTGCAAAAATACATTTTAATACCTATTTCAAAAACATCAATAACACCTAATCATATAACTATTTCTTCTTTAGTTTTAATTGTTATATCTTTTTTAGCTATTTACAATCATTTTACACTTTTGGCTGGTATTTTATATTTTGTTTATTGTGCATTAGATTGCTTAGATGGAATGTTGGCAAGATATAAAGACTTGCGTTCTCAGTTTGGAAGTTATTTGGATAAAGTTGTAGATCATATCGGTTTCAATGGAGTTTTTATTATGGCATATATTGCATCTTATATTAGTTTATTTGAATGTTGTTTAGCGATCATTTGTATGAATTTACATAGAACGATTTGCCCTCATTATATTTTAAAAAATTTAAGAAAGGTAAAAAATATAAAACGTTTTGGGGTTAAAAAATACTTTTTAGAAAGAGGGTTTTTGCTTGGAATTGATGCTACCTTGCTGGTAATTTTAATAAGCATTGGCTTAATTTTCAATATTTTTTCTTTGATTTGTTATTTGCTTAGTTTTTTATTTATATTTGACTTAGCATATAGATTTTTTGAATTGAGATATAATTTAAAACATAATGAAGATTAAAGGGTATTGGTTTTGTTAAATTGATAAAGCATTTTAGCAAATTCTAAGTCTTCGAAAGTGTCAATATCGCAAATTTTATTCCTTGGAAGTAAAAAGGCTTTGGAATGAGGTTTGAATAAAAAATTTTCTTTTAACCATGCTTCTTTTTTGCCAAAGTAAAATGCGCCACCATCATGATAAGCTTTAGTAAGATCTTGTGAGCGTTTATCATGGTTTGCTTCATCAAACATGTAAACTTTATTTTGTTTATCAAGGTAAAAAGCTCTTTGTATAGGGTATTCAAACTCGCAAGCTGAAAATAAAAATTTACATTCTTCTTGTTTAAATTGCTCAAAAGCTTTTTGCAAGATAAACTCATCTATAAGTGGAGCAGTAGCGTATAAACAACATACATTTTCATAGACTTTGCCTTGTTTTTCTAAGGTAATAATAGCATCTTGGATTACAGCGGTTGAGCTTGCATAATCATCACTTAATTCTTTTTTACGTACAAAAGGGACTTTAGCGCCATATTTTAAAGCTACTTCGATGATCTCATCATCATCACTTGATATGATTATATCATCAAAAATACCCGAATTTAAAGCACTTTTTATGCTATAAGTAATTAAAGGCTTTCCTAAAAAGTCAATGATATTTTTTCTAGGAATGCGTTTAGAGCCACCGCGCGCAGGGATAATACAAAGATTTTTCCCATATTGTAAATTGTTCAATCAAGCACCTTAAGTTATTAATATTAACTATATTATATCAAATAATTGTATTTTTACACAGTTGATTTAAACTGATAAATAGAAGTTTTATGTTATATTTTAATAAAAATTGTATAAATTATAAAGTTACATAAGGATGATTTATGAGAAATAGTGTTGAAAAAATTATATTTCAAGCATTAGATAATTTATCAGATGAAATTTTAGAATTAAAAACAGCGAATTCTAAATCACAATTATTTTTAGACTCTCTAGCTTTAGTCAGTTTAGTTGCTGATTTAGAAGAGCTTTTAAGCGAGGAATTTAATAAAGAAATCATTTTAGCGGA
>NZ_JANQCW010000025.1:0-8488 GCF_024723635.1 Campylobacter sp. W0066.1
TAACCATAAAGCTTTATATGATTGAAGGTATTTGGTGTTAAAAAATTATAATATTTAGTATAATCAATTTCTTTTCCAAAACCTATAACCCTCCATAAATTAGTAAGACTAACATGAGAAGAATTATCAATCACAACATCAACAAGCCAAGGAGCTATTTTTTGCACATAAATTTGCTAAATATCCTCCATGCGAGGATCCGATTAAAATATACTTTATACCCCCCCCCATAGCTTTAAAAGGAGAACTTTTTCTAATATATAAAAGAGCATTTAGTATATCTATTGCTTGCATAATACCAAAATTTTGATATTCATTTTTGGTAGGTTGAAGAGTTATACTTAATTTTAAAATATACGAAACATCTAATATCCATTTTGATTTTAAAATAGAAATTTGATCATCTATAGATTCTAAACAATGATTAATTTTTTCAAAAGTATCAATACGATTAATATTAAAAGGTGGAATAATACTTATAGCTTTTAAACTAGTGTCTAAAATAAGCTTGTCGATATCATCTAAATAATATGTTGCTCCAGTTTGAGGACGATTTCCTATACAATGATAATTTACATTTAAAACTGCTACATTATAATTTCTAGCACAATAATCACTTATATATAAATCATCTTTTATATCTCCGCCAATACCATTTATAACACAAACAATCGCCTCTATTTCTTTGCTATCATCATAAGTTAATTTAAATTCTAATTTACTTTCTCTTTTTATATTTAATTCTACATCATCACAAGAGTCTATGAAATAGGTTTGATTTGTGAGCATATTTTTCTTTCTTAGCTATAATTTATGTTATTATAACCAAAATTTTTTAAGGAAGCTCATGACAACCCACATCAATGATTTTTTACTAGAAAGTGTTGCTAAATTTGGAAGCAAAAATGCTTTTGTTGAGTTTAATGGTAAAAGTATAAGCTATAAAAAATTTAATGATTTAAGTAAAAAAATAGCAAGTAAAATTCTTTCTAAACTTCCTATTAAAAGTACACAAGATCCTGTATTAATCATACTTCCTAAAGGGATTGATTGTTTGCTTTCTTTTTTTGGTGTAGCAAAAAGTGGAAATTTTTATACACTTTTAGATGAAAAAAGCCCTAAAGAGCGTGTAGAAAAAGTTATAGAAGTTTTAAAACCAAAGCTTTTAATTACTTCTAAAAAATTAAATTTAGATTTTAATCTTAATACTATCTTCACAGAAGATTTTGAAAGCTTTGTTATAAATGAAAATGCTTTAGAAAAAGCTTTAAATAATCACATAGATACTAATTTACTTTATGTCTTTTTTACAAGCGGAAGCACAGGAACTCCAAAAGGAGTAAGTATAAGCCATAAAAGTGTGATTGATTATACTTTTTGGGTATGTGAGACTTTTAAACTAAATCATGAAGATATACTTGCTAATCAAGCACCATTTTACTTTGATAATAGCATATTAGATATATTTAGCTCTGTTAAAATAGGAGCTACACTTCATATACTGCCAAATCATCTTTTTGCCTTTCCAAATAAAATTTTGGAGTATCTAGAACAAGAAAAAATAACAACAATTTTTTGGGTACCTTCAGTGCTGATTTATTTTGCTAATACTAATGCGGTAGATAGCACCAAATTAAAAAATTTAAATAAAATTCTTTTTTGTGGCGAAATCATGCCAAATAAACAACTCAACATTTGGCGCAAATACCTTCCTAATGCTTTATTTGCTAATCTTTATGGACCTACTGAAATTACCGATGTATGCTCTTTTTATATAATTGATAGGCAATTTAGCGATGATGAGCTTTTACCTATAGGAAAAGCATGTAAAAATACCCAACTTTTAGTCTTTGATGAAAATTTAAATTTAATTACTCCAAGTCAAATAGGAATTAAAGGCGAGCTTTATGTAAGAGGAACTTGTCTTTCTTTAGGGTATTACAACGATAAAGAAAAAACAAAGCAAGCTTTTATGCAAAATCCTTTGCATGATAATTACCTAGACTTGCTTTATAAAACAGGTGATGTGGTAGCTTATAATGAATTTGGCGAGCTTTTATGCTATGGAAGAATAGATCATCAAATCAAATATATGGGACATAGGATAGAACTTGGAGAGATAGAAAGCATTATAAATTCTCATGAGAATGTAAGAAATTGTGCTTGTATTTTTAAAGAAGAAATTATTTGTTTTTATGAAAGCAAGGAAGAGTTAGATTTTAAAAACTTTTTAAAAGACAAACTCCCTGCTTACATGACACCTAAGAAATTTGTTAAAATAGAACAATTTGCTTTAAATGCAAATGGGAAGATTGATAGGAAGGTTTTAAAGATAATCAAATAAAAAGTATTTAAGGAAGTCAAATGAACACAACTTTTCCAGTTATCACTTTAACAGGTCTTGCAGGGAGTGGTAAAAGCACAATAGGAAAAGCTTTATATAATACACTCAAACAAGATTATGCTAATATTATTTATCTTGATGGCGATGAATTTAGAGATATTTTAGGAGCATACGATTATGATAAGCAAAGTCGTATTAACTTGGCTATCAAGCGATCTAAATTTGCTAATTTTTTAAATGATCAAGGCATGATAGTTATCATCACCACAATATCTATGTTTAATGAAATTTATAAATACAATAGGCAAATTTTTCAAAATTATATTGAAGTTTATATTAAATGCAATATGGAGGAATTAATAAAGCGAGATCAAAAAGGTCTTTATACTAAAGCAATAAATAAAGAAACACAAAATGTAGTTGGCATTGATATTAGTTTTGACCAACCTCAAGCTAACTTGACTATTGACAACTCTTCTCAAGATAAAATAAAAGAAAAAGTACAAATGATCATTAAAATCTTAAAAGAAAATAACAATGATAACCATTAACCATGAAAATTTTTTAGACCTTAAATATCTTGCATCGAAAATTTTTGATCCCTTAGAAGGTTTTATGAACTATGAAGATTTTAAAAATGTAGTTTATGATATGAAACTCACAAATGGTTCAATTTGGACTTTACCTATAACATTAGAGGTGGAAAATTTAAATTCTTACACTGTAGGTAGTATAAGAGATTTGTATTATAAAAACGAATTAATAGGAAATATACACATAGAAGATAAATTTCAGGTGCAAGATAAAGATTTGTTTGAAATTTATCAAACCAAAGATCTAAATCATCCTGGTATAAAAAAAGAAAAATCAAAATCTTCCTTCAAAATTGCAGGAAAAATACAACTTAAAGAAGAATTTTATCAAGATAGCTTATATAAAAATATATTGCAAGATATTTTTAGTAAAAAAAATAAAGAAGTAAAAACCATTGCAGGTTTTCAAACAAGAAATGCTATACATAAAGCTCATGAGCATTTACAAAAAATCGCTTTAGAACTTTGCGATGCTTTGTTTATTAATCCTTTAATCGGATGGAAAAAAGAAGGTGATTTTACCCAAGAAGCGGTTATGAGTGCATATAAAATAATGTTTGAAGAGTTTTATCCAAAAAATAGAGTATTTATACAAGGTTTAGAAACTAATATGCGTTATGCTGGTCCCAAAGAAGCTATTTTTCATGCAATAGTTCGCAAAAATGCAGGATGTACTCATTTTATTATAGGTAGAGATCATGCAGGAGTGGGTGATTATTATGGAGTATATGAAGCACACAAACTTGCAAAAGAGCTAAACTCTGCAAATGAGCTTGGTATAGAACTATTGCTTTTAAAAGAACCATATTTTTGTTCCAAATGTCAGGAAATAGTTAGTGAAAAAGTATGTTCGCACAAAGATACTCATAAAATTTCTATTAGTGGTACTAAAATTAGAAAAGCTTTAATTTCAGGAGAAATTCCAGATGAAAGATTTATGAGAAAAGAAGTTGCCCAAACTCTCATAAATCTTGGAGTAAATAATATTTTTATAAAGGATTAAAATGCAAAAATATATATTAACAGTAGGTCCAAGCTTAGGTAATAAATTTAAAATTAATGAAATTCATCAAGATAATTTTATTTATAGAATAAATGGAGCTCATGGTAATTTAGAAGATATAAAAAATACTATTTTTAATATAAGAAATCAAAACAAATCTGCCAAAATTTTAATTGATCTTCCTGGCAATAAGATAAGAACTGCTAATATCAATGAGCCTATACAAGTTTCCAAAGATCAAGATTTTACTTTAAAAACCACACAATTTAACTTTAAAGATTTTTATAAACTAATTCAACCAGGTATGCAAGTATATGCTAATGATAGCGTGTTTTTGTTTATTGTTAAGTCTGTTAGTAATGAAGAAATAGTATTTACTTCTAAAAGCGATGGATTATTATTAAACAATAAAGGTATGCATATAAGAAATCTCCATACAAATATTCCATTTTTATTTGAAAAAGATATGGAATTGATTAAATTGTGTAATGAGTTTAAAATTGACTATCTTGGAGCTTCTTTTGTAAGAAAAGCTCAAGATATAAAAGAGTTAAAACAATCATTAAATTCAGACACCAAGATCATCTCAAAAATAGAAACCTTAGAAGCAGTAAATAATCTATATGAAATTTTACATGAAGTTGATTTTATACTAATAGATAGAGGAGATTTATCTACAGAAATTGGTATCGAAAAAATTCCTAGATTTCAAAATTATATTATTCAAATGGCTAATCATAATGGTGTAAGAGTATTTTTAGCAACTCAAATTCTTAAAAATATGGAAGAAAAACCTATACCTACTATAGCAGAAATCGATGATTTATATAATATATCAAAAAGTGGTGTTTATGGAATTCAATTATCTGAAGAAACAGCTGTTGGGAAATATGTGCAAGAATGTATAAAAATCTTGAATTTAATGAAAAATGAGATTAACTTTGAAAAGATAATGCTATAAAAGGAAATATGTGAAATTTGAATCTTTAAGTCCTGATAATCTTACTGCTATATTTTTATCTTTAGGTGTTTTACTTTTATCAGCTTTTGTTTTTGGTAAAATTTTTACCTTTTTAAAAGCACCTAAGGTTATTGGGGAGATTACAGGAGGGTTTATATTAGGAGCTAGCGGGCTTTATATTATAACACCTGAATTTGTTACACATATATTTTTAAATTTTCAAGAGCAAGGAAAAATTTTAAGTACTTTTTATCAATTAGGCCTTATATTTTTAATGTTTATTGCAGGTTTTAACACACAAATTAATTTTGAAAAACAAAACATTAAAATCATTTCTACTTTATTTTTCGGAGCAACCTTTATACCTATTGCTTTAGGCTATTTTTTTATTGATTATTTCAAAGATAGTTTTATTGGAGAAAAAGGAAGTGATTTATCTTTTAGTTTGGTTTTTTTAATAGCCATAGCAGTTACTTCAATTCCTGTTATCTCAAAGATTTTTTTTGATATAGGCATCATAAAAACAAGATTTGCTAGTATAGTTTTAACTACCTCCACCATACAAGATTTATTTTTGTGGATTTTACTCAATGTCGCTATTAATGCCTCAACAAGCAATTCTTTTTCAATTGAAAATAACTTATGGACGGCTTTTATTACTATTATTCTTTTTATCCTTGTAAAAGTTTTAGCAAATATTGTTAGCAAAATTCATTTTCATTTTGAATCTATAGACTTTTTTACGCTTTCTTTTGTACTATTATTTTTAGCTATTGCGTTGTTAAATATTGTTCATATTAATCCCATGTATACTTCCTTTTTAGTGGGATTTTTAATCAAAAATACACTACAAAACAATCATGAGTTAAAAGAAAAAATTACTAGTATATCTGATTTTTCTTTTTCTTGTTTTATTCCGATATATTTTGCACTAATTGGAATACAGCTAAATGTTATTCATGAATTTTCATTTATTATGTTTGTTATGTTTTGCTTATTAGCTTGCGTTTTTGAGTTTTTAGGATGTTATTTATCTCTTTTAACTTTGAAAATTTCTAATTTATCAAGAGTTAATTTTGCTATCACCATGAATGCAAGAGGAGGTCCTGGCATTGTTTTAGCTAGCGTTGCTTTTTATTATCAAATTATCAATACTAGCTTTTTTACAACTTTGATACTTACCACTTTATTCTCTTCAATGTTAGCTGGATATTGGCTAAGATATCAAAAAAATAAAAATAGTGAAGTATTTTATAAGTTTTGATATAATTGTTTTTATTAAAAACCTTATAACTTTGTTTTTATAAAAATTTAGATATCATAATAAATAAAAAGGATAAAAATGAAAATTGATTTTAGTGATATACAGAATATGTTTAATGCAATTAATAGAAGTGATATAAATGAAAATAGTCGTAATTTAGTAGATGATGATATTATTGATAGCATGGATATGATGAAATTAATACTTGAAATAGAAAAATTTATTGGAAAAAATTTAGACGCTAAATATATTACTCCAGATAATTTCGAAGATTTTTCTGCAATTAAAAATATGCTTGAGGAAGTTATATAATCTCAAGCACAAATTTATCGCCCTTATCTTTAAAAGTAAAAACTTTATCCTTACAAGGATAACTTATACTATCCTCTCGCATAGTGAATTTTTTATCCTTAAATTTTTCAAGCATTTTTGGTAATTCTTTACCAAATAGAGCTTTATCAGTAATTCCACCTCCATGCGTAAGTCTTTTTACAAATCTACCATCTATATCCTTTTCATCTATCAAGTGAAAATTTACATCATAACCCAAAGTTTTCAGAATTTGCATATATTGAACTTTAAACTCATGAGCAGTCAATGGATCTTCTGAACTATGATAACTTGTGTATATTATATTTTTATTTTTTTGAGCTTGTAAAATCAAATGTGTTTGATTTAATAAAGTTCTTATTTCATAATTTTCATCTTTAAAACAGTATGGCGAATTTTTATTGGCATTCCAATATGTTTTTATAAAACAACCTACTAAAAAATTTTTAGAATTAATAAATGCATCAGGATGGTCTAAATCTTTTCCTATGATATAACCCAAAAGCAATATTGCTTCACCCGAATTATCTATCACTCCATCAACATACCAAGGAGCAATTTTAGTCAATAATAAAGAAAGATAACCTCCATAAGATCTTCCTCCATAAATTTTTGGTAATTTTCCAAAATTAGGATATTTTTTACATAAATCTTTTAAAGCATTAATGCAGTCAATTGCTGCCATAATACCATAATTTTGATATTCATTATTAGTTGGTAACATGGTAGAAGTTATAAATAACCTATAATCATCAGCTAAAATCCCTTTCAACTTATAAGTATCAATAGTAGACTCCAATGACGCAAGATATTCTTTCATATTCCAAGTACTGAGTCTATTTGTGTTAAAGTTCATCTTCTCTAGAGATTTTTTCAATTGATTCACATTGTACTCATCATACGAAAATTGCGCGCTGTATCTTTTATCTTTATCATTTATCCTACAACCATAACAATGATATAAAACACTCACAACTACTACTTCAAATTTCTTAGCTATAAATTGTCTATCAAAATCAATAATTGACAAATCAACATTGGCACCATATCCACCTATCATAAAAACAACAGCTTTCATCTCTTTGTCATCATCATAGGTAATTCTATATTCTAATTTACTTTCTCTTTTTATGTTTAATTCTACATCATCACAAGAGTCTATGAAATAAGTTTCATTTTTGAGCATAATTTTCTCTAATCATTAAAATAATTTGTAAATTGATCTTGATATAGTAACTCTAGATTATCATATATATCTTGAATTTTATCAATAAATTTTTCATTTCTATATGCTTGCATAGTCATAGAATTAATTTCTTGAAAAGCAAAAAAATCAAATTTTTCTTCATGTGTTAATTCTTCAAGATAAATTACTTTTCCATAATGATCATAAGTATATTGTTTAAGAGTTTCTTCTATCACTTCAAGTACCTTAAATACAAATATCATTATAGGTTCCTTTCTTAATACCTGTGTGCTTTGCTCAAACTCTCTTAAAAACTCATCATTTTTTCTATGAGTTATGGTGCAATAGTGCTTTTTGGCATCTTTATAAAAAATATCAAACAATGCACAAGGTTTAACCCCTAAAAAATTTCCCTCATAATCAACCTGAGGATAATAAGGGTAAAGTTTACATATCAAAGGTCTAAGGCTGTGAGGATCACAAAGTCCATTTAAATCACATTTTGCAAAATAAGCATTAATTTTCTTTCCATTTTTTAAAGTAAAGGTATTGACTTTTCCATTTTCTAAATATGTATTACCAGCTTGTTTTAGCGAAAGATATTCAACTTCAAGCATGGGCAATATCACCGCACTAGATTTATTAAATTTAAAATATTGTGCGTGAATATTATGACAACATCCTCCATTACATGTTTTATAGCATTGTGGTGCAAAAATAAATTCTTTATCTTGCAATGAGTTAAAAAAATTTTTCATTTATTTCCTTTCTTATGTATTCTAGCTTAATTTTTGTACATCAAGTAAT
>NZ_JANQCW010000026.1:0-8422 GCF_024723635.1 Campylobacter sp. W0066.1
GTGGCTTTAGTGCTACTTTGTTTGAAGATACTAAAGATAATAATCAAAAGATTATAGTCATACGAGGAACAGAGCCTACAAGTAATTTTAGTGTAGATATTTTGGATGCTGATGTTGATTTAGCTTTAGGCAAAGTTCCCTATAATCAATATCTTGATATGATTAAATTTTATTCTGAGTGTGTTAAAGAATTTCCAAATATTATAAAAGACAAAGGTTTGGTAATTGTAGGTCATTCTTTAGGCGGAGCTTTGGCACAACTACTTACTCTTTCATTAGCGAGTGTTAATTCTAGTGCTAATGTTAAAGAAATCTACACTTTCAATTCGCCTGGTGCAAAAGAACTAAAAGCTTTAAATTTAAATCAAATTTACAGAATAGATGGAAAAATTATCAATTCTGATAATAAAGAGCAAGCATTGTTTTATCAAATAAGATCTTATAAATATCAAAAAAGTATAGAAATAAACTTAATAGGATATGATTCTAATTTATTTCAAAATATAAAATCATACTTTCACAATAAAACAAACTTAAAAGAACATTATATCTTTATAAAAACAAATATAATTTATAGTAAATCAACGAATTATTTTTATGATATTTTTGAAGTTGATGAAGTATTTATAAATTGTGTTAATCAGCTCCTTGCTAATCTTAATATCAAAAATATTTTAGCTACAAGTGATAATACTTATCATATTGAAACAGATACTGATTCCGATGCTTCTAATACAAAAGGGGTGATACAAGATTTAGGAGTAGATATAGACGGGAAGCATTATATTGTTAATTTAGGGGATCGATTTTGGGATTCTCATTTTTTAGAGCCTACTATCATAGAATTAAATTATATTTTAAATCTTATGAAAAATAAAGAAATTGATAACCTTTTAGAGTATAATATAAATAAGGATGAAGAGCTATGGACTTTTATCAAATACCATAATAATGTTTTGGCTACCGCAAGAACTCGTTATGATGATCGTATTTTGTCATATTTTAGCATTCCTAAACTATCTAATGATTTTTCAAATTCTTTGGAATATTTGCAAATTCATTATTTACCAAAAGAACCCAAAAAACCTTTATTTGCAGCAAATATTCAAGGTTTCTCATCTACGCAATTGCAAGCTTTGGAGGAATATAAAATAAAAAAAGCTAAATATGATGAGGAGTTAAAATGGTATGAACTTTATAAAGTAAAATATGAAAGAGAACAACAAATTTTTAATCAGAAATTTAAAGAGTATTTTTCAGAAATAATTTTTTATCAAAATAGACTCTATTCTCATAAAAAAACACAAGAGAAAATTATATTAAATGCAATAATACAACAAATTAATCAAAAAGATATAACATATTTTAATTTGTATTCTGTGGTAGAATTTTTAAAAGAAAACAAGGCTTATTATAAATATATAGATTTAAATGAAATCCAAGATTTAATTTTAAATGATTTAGATAATAAATTGGGTTATTTTTATTGCCTTTATGTATGTATAAATTTAATAGTATTAAGAGAAGATAAAAATACTTATTTCACCCAAGTTACCGCTATAAACAATCTAGGCTATAATTCTACTTTCACAAAGATCTTCATCCTAGATAAAGAAAACCTTAATAATACCTATCTTGATGCTAGAAAAAGGCTTTATAAATCTATCAATACTTTAAAAGAAAAAAGAAATGAAAAAATAAAAGATATCCAAGCCTATTTAGATAAAGAAATTTCCTTACAAGATAATCTAAATAACCAAAGCTTTAATACTAAGGAAAATGATGTTAATTTAATTTTAAACGAAGTATTTAACATAGAGCAATTTTATGATAAAAATACCAATACCATAGTATTAAAGACAAATAATATAAAAATCATATTCTTAGATAAAGTAAATTTACAAGATTTGCAAGATAATTCTAACAATACTTCTTTCATCTCTATGTCAAATTTAATCCATATTTATGATAATCATTGTGATATTTTTGCAAAAGATAGAAGTGTTTTGGATATAAAGGACATAGAAGAAAAATATCAAATAGATTTTAAAAGTTTAGATACAAAAATCTTTTTAAACTCCACCCTCCTTACAGGCTCAAGTGAAATTCCTAACAATCCTTTTTACTTTGGAGAATTAGATCAAGATAATGCCATAAAACAAGATACACCTAGTTATTATTTTTCTCCTAAAGATGAAAATAGTGGCAAAGGAAAACTTAGCATCTTTTATAAAAATGATGAACTTTGCTTGCTTAATTATTCTATTATAGAAAATTCTTTAAATATTAAATTAGAATGTTTAAGCAAGCAAAGCTTAGAGTATAAAGATTTGATTTCAAACACTCTAAAAGAACAAAAAACCATACAAATAAATAAAAAACAAGCTATAGCTAAACTTCATGCTCTTTTAGAAAATCAAAACCTAGAATGTATCCATGGAGGTAAAGTCATACTTCAATCAAACAAAGGAAAAACTTTTAAAGATAGTGGTGTGCCTATTATGCTAGAAAGTGATTTGCTTAATTCTAGCATAAGTGGTTGTCCTAATACTATAGGAAAAGTAAGTTATCCTTGCACCAAGGTAGTAGATGTTAAAGGCTCTTTATCTCAAAAGAAAGTTAATAATGAATATGTAATCTTACAAGAACTCATCTCAGCTTGTATTAGTGATAAAGGCTTTCCTTTAAAAGTAAGCTTTGTACCTACTAAGTTTAAATTTGATCATAGTTTTAATCCTAAGGAAGGCTTAGCAAAGCAAAGCAAAAGCCAAACAAAGCTAAAAGAGCCTATAATAAGACTACATTATAAAAGTGATAGATTTCAAAAAGATAACCTACCTATCTATAATCTTTTGATCAATAATGAAAAAAAAGAACAAAATAAAGCTTTAAGTGAATTAAATATAGATCAAAAAGATTTAAAAGATATAGAAGATGTTAATATTCTTAATCAATTCAAACAAGACTTTAGTAAAGATTATGAATTTAAAGAATTAAATTTTAGTTTTGATACTAATTTAATCAAACTTTATTTTATTATCCCAAAAAATATTGCTAAAGTTTATAAAAGTGCTTATAAAGAATTTGAATATAAAGATTTAGGAGCAGGGTATTTTACACAGCTACATGAGTATGATAAAATCATCAAAAATTCCCTAGAAGATAATAAAGAATTAAACGAATATCATTTTAGTTTTTTAGCTCCTGCTAAAATGCAAAATTTAAAATTTCAAATCGCAAATGGACTAGATGAGATCTTAGAAGATGAAGATAGAAAACAAGAGCTTTATGTTTGTAAATTTGTAGTAGTGAATGGGATTAAAATATGAAAATAAAAGATTTCACCTTAATTACATCAAATCATAATTTGGAAATTGAGTTAAAAAATCTTACCGAAAATGCTAATAAAATTATTTTTATATGTGGTGATTTTGATGGATATAAAGAAGCTAAGAATTCTTTGTATAAGACACTACATACTATTGAATATAAATTTAAAATTAACAAGAAAAAAACTTTTAAAATCATACATTTAAATCAAGCTAATAAAGATGAAATCACAAAAGAACAAAAATTTAGTTCTGATAAAAATTTATCTAGTATTAAAAAAATTATCTTCAATAATTTAAATTTTTTAAATGATGTAATCAATCAAAACGAAAATAAAACGCTCAATAAAATTATTGATGAGAGTAATGAAGAAAATATTGAAAATTTTTTAAAAGGAGTTCAAAAAGAATTAAATACATTATTAAAAAATATCAAAGAATCTGATTATTTTGAGCAAGAGATTAAACCAAAGATACAACTTACCCTAGATACACTTTTTAATACATTTTTAAAAAATATCACTCAATCTAATGATGATGAATATAAGCAAATTATTAGAGCTATAGCAAAATTTTTTATCAATATATTAGATTCTGTAACCAATCTTAAAAAACCTATCTCTTTAGTCAAAAAAAATCCTTATGTTTTTGTTGTAAATACATTATTTGAAGCTTATAATTCTTCTTCTGACTATCAAGAGCATAAGGAGCAAAAATATTATTATGATTTTGCTTATCCACTTTTAGAGCTTATTACTAGTAAGCTTTATCCTATTATCGCTTTGTGTAATGAAGAAATTTTATCTGATGTATTGATTATAGATGATAAAGTATTATTAGATTTTTCATCTTATTCTAATGTGCCTTCTATTAGTCTTTATAAAAATAGTTTTTATAAAGTTATTTTAGATGAAGAATTTCAAGGTATTTTTGATCATTTTTTAGAAAATAATCCAAAAATTGAAAATGAAAAGTTAGATAATACGCTTTTGATTAATTCTAGTTTAAAAAATTTTGATACAACATTAAAAAAAGCAATCAATTCAAATATCTCTGAACTTAATCATTTCTTTTATGCAGAATATCCTGATTTAAATTCTTCCATACTAGTAGAAATGATACTAGATAAAAAAAATACTGATCAAATCAATACAACAAAAATGGGTAAAAATTATTTGTTTATTACCAATCCACCACAGCTTAACAATGCAGCACTTTGTGAAGATTTGTATCAAAAAAAATTAGGAGCAATAATAAAAAATCGCCCTAAAGCTCTTACAAAAAATGAAAAACTTGGATTAAAAGAGCAATTTCCTAGTAAAAGAGATTATGGTTCTTATTTTATAGAAAGAGATGTTAAAAAGGAAGATGATTTTGTATTGCAGCTTTGTCCTTTTGTGAAACTTGATGGACAGATTTATCAAAAATATAAAAGGTATTTTAATTTTTATAATCAACCATATTCTCGGTTATTGTTTGATTTATTAGAGAGTACAAAACAATCAGTTGAGCAAGATTTTGCTTATATTGATAGCTTTTTTAAATTACCCAAAGAACTGGAAGAAATTAGCGAAAAAGAAAAAGAAAAAGTAAAAGAATATATCGGGCTTTTTAATAATTATTTAGATAATATCAATTCTGATTATGATCAAATGCAATTTTTTCTTGAGTTAGAGTCATCAATATCCAAAACATATGAAAATGTAGATTTTAAGAAATACTCACCTTTAACGGTTGTTTTATTGACTTTAACTTTGTATGTTTTACAAAAAGACTTAGTTTCTACACAAGAATATTCTCTTGGTGTTAAAAATATTGTAATTCCAAATTTAGATTATGGTGATAAAGAAATTTCACTTAATTACCAAAAGATTAAAATACCAAATTATTTTAATGAGTATATCTTATTTATCCCTGATGATATTTATTTTTATGATAATGATAAAAAAAATTACATCTTTTTATCTAAAGAATTAAATAAAAATAAAAAAGAAGATGAAGTTATCTATTTAGATGAATTAGCCAAAGCTATGTTTGAAAATGATTTTAAAGAAGATGATCAAACTTATGTGGATTTTTTAAAAACCTTAAATGAAAGCTTTGATGAGGAAATTGAATTTAAAGAAAATACACAAACAGATAAAACTCTTCCTTTGAAAAAAGATTTAGATAAAAGTATTCAAGAAATTATGCTTGATAATGAACTTGCAAAATTATCCATAGATATCACTTTTTTTAATATCATTAAGCAACTTTTTCCTTTTGCAGAATTTTTTATGAGCCAGCCTGATTTTTTTAAAAAAATGATTTTATTTTTTATAAATTCAAGCTTTGATAAAAAGCATTATGGTAATAAATTATTTTCTAGTTTTAAAGCACATTTTTTTAAAGAACTAGGGATATTTTATGCACTTAATCCTAAAGGACATTTTATAAAAATTAATCCAAAAAGTAAAAAGCCACTCAATAAGCTTTTTTTATATCAAATAGGAACAAATTATTATTATTTTAATCAATTAGAATATGCAAGCGAGTTGAAAAAGTCAAAGAGTTTTTCAAGATTGGATAAAGCTAAGCAAATTCATTTGATATCAAAAGTAAAAAAACAATTAGCTATTGATTTTTCTATTAAAGTAAGTAAAAATTTAAGTATAGATGTGTTAAAAAATTTAGCAGGATCTTTTATCGATACACTTTTGCCTACAAATTATGAAAGATTAAAAATTTTATATGAAAAACTAATGTATGAAAAATTTACTTACAATTATGATTTTCCTTTAGCTGTAAAAAAAGAAGAATACTTAACCTATCCTTTATTGATAAATTCTAGATTTATGAGTTTTGATTTATCTGAGTTTATTTTTGGTTCTTTATTATGCACAGGTGGGCTTAATTATTATCCTAGTATTGCTTGTGCTACGACTTCAAGCAAAGCTAGGGAATTTGCCTTAAAAAGACTTTTATCTTATATTATTTTAGATGAGAAAAGAAGTGCTTTTAAGGAAGATAAAATCAATGAGGGTAAATACATCTTAAACGATATGGAATTTTTTGAAGAAAACAATATAGAACTTAGAAATTGTAATATATGTAAGCTAGAGCATTTTCAAAGAAAAGAAGAGTATAAAACACAACACCCAGTGATAAAACAACACCCTATCTTAGCTTATAATGATACTATACAAATTTTATATGAATATGCAAATGGTATTTATAATACTACTCAAGATGAAAAGGGTAAGTTCATAGAAGATAGACAAAAAGCAAGAAGATTAATGGAAAATTTAGAAGCTATAGGACAGCATAATTTAGAAGTGATGTATAAGGGGATAGAGAGAGAAAAGACAAATGATGAAAGTAAGATGGAAGAAAATGAGGAAGAAAGTGATAATATTAATAAAATGCAAGATTATTCTAATGAATTTATAGGCAGATTAGCCACTACTATAATCATGGAAGATGGTTTGTATATAGGATGAAAGGATAAATAATGAGTGAAACTTATGAAATTTATACACCTAATGGTATTATTTTAGATGTAGAAAAAAAAACGAATAAAATTTTATTAAGTGATGGGGGAGCTAAGGTAGGCAAATACACCCAAGAATATTCTAAAGCTTTGTTTGAAGCACACAATATCAAACAAAACTCCCCCTACAAAGACTATCAACCCAGATATTTAGATCCTAATCTTTATACAGGGCAAAGTTCTACTTTGCTTGAATTTAAAGATTGGCAAAGTATTTATTTAAAAGATCCTATTAAAGGAAGCATAGCTCCTTGGACTAAAGCAGAAAAAGCTTATTATAAATCTTTAAAAACTAAAAAAGAAAGATATAAGTATTTAGTTATAAGAAGTGGTATAAGAAGTGTTGTTATAGATATACCTTATGAAGCTATAGGAGCTGTAGATGAAAAAGGAAATGTAGATCCTAAATATGAAAAATTATATAGAATAGTAGATGATAATAAACATAATCTAAGATCAAGTTTATTTCATAATGAATGGGGTATGGCAGCAGGAATATTAGGTGATTATAAATATCTAGCTAATGATATGTCTCGAAATGGTTTTAATGCAAGATTTATCCAAGCTACTATACTTTATATACAATTAAGTGGAGGAAGTAGCATATTAGATAAACCTAATTTATTAGGTGCTATTTATGGTTATGCTGATATTGCTGTAGGAAGTGGTTTAGTAGGAGTGCATAAAAATCCTTTAAGAGAACAAGAGATTAAAACCTTAGCTAAGACTTTAAAACCTGATGAATTTGGTATGCTTCCTTTTATAGATGAGATTATGGGAGTAGATTGGATAATTGATTATAATAAATATAGAATTGCTAGTGATCAATTTGGAAGTATGTATAAAGCCTTAAGAAGTGATATAGTTGAGGGTAAGATAAAAGATCCAAGAGATGTAGATTCTACTTATGAAAGCAGAAGAGAATTTGATCGTTATAGGGGAGGGTATAAAAATGGTATGCTGCAAGGTTATGGAACCGATACACCTAATGATTGGAGTGAAGAAGAAGCACAACTTTTTAATGATACTTTAATACTACATGCCAAACTAGCAGCCCTAACTCCTCCTCAAGGCTATCCTAATGCACCTTATTATTTTACCCCTGAAAACCTAGAATGGTATTATAAAAGACATAAACTTGATAAACTCCTTGATCCAAGAATTCCTGCCATATATAGATATAATTTTCCAGAGGATTTAAGAGCTAAAATACTAGCTTATGCTAAAGAACATAATATAAAAGAGTAATTTAATCAAAACAAAAAAATATTTAAAGTAAAATTAAAATAAAAGGACAAACAATGCAAAAAATGCTTCAAATTGATTTAGAAAAAAGAAAAGCTTTAGAGAATTTAAAAAATTTAAGCTTATTGGGTTTTGGTGGAGTTATGTTATTTAATCTAAATAAAGATGATGTGATTAAAGATAATGATATTTTTTCTATGCATAATATGAATCATTTTTTACAACTTAGTTTAGATCAATTTTACATACCTAATGCTTTTTTAAATATTTTAGAATTTTTACATATTAAAAAACATATTGATATAAAAGAATCTTTTCA
>NZ_JANQCW010000027.1:0-8158 GCF_024723635.1 Campylobacter sp. W0066.1
ACTATGCCACAATATAACTACCCAAGATACAAAAGAGAAATCGCTGAACAAACACTAAATTATCTAAGTGCTATACCTATGTATAATAAAGGCTTAGATGAACTTAAACTACAAGAAAATACAGAATATAATCTAAATTATAAAAACGAACATTATTTAACTATCTCTAATTCTACTATAGGAAAAGATAATACCGATGCAAAAGCAAGAAATGAAATCACTTTAAAAAATGATATAGACAAGGAAGAATTTTACATTCTAGCACAAAAAGATTACAAAGAAGAAATAGGTAACAACTATGAGCAAACTATAAAAAATAACAAAACCTCAGAAGTGGGAGCTTTATATACTGAATTTATTACCTTAGGGCATATGCAAAATATCATAGGTTTTAAAAATGTCAATGTAGGTGCGCAGTATCTAGAAAACACCTTGCTTTCTAAAGACACCAATGTGGGTTTAAGTAATACTTTGAATGTAGGAATTAGTAATGAAGTCAATATAGGACAAAATCATGAAGAAAAAATAGGAAATGATAAAAGAGTAATCATCGACAATAATCTAGAGCAAGATATCAAAAATGATTTTATCCAAAGAATAGGACATAATAAAAATGAAACCATAAAAGGTTCTTACGTGCTTCAAACCAATCAAAGTATAAAATTTCACTCCAAAAAAGATCTAAGCATAGAAACAAATGAGTATTTCAAAGCTGAAGCTGATGATTCTATTAGTTTTAAAGCTAAAAATAATTGTTCCTTTACGGCTGATGAAATAAATACTTTAGCTAATAAAGAAAGCACTTTAATAGCACAAAAACGAATCATCTCTCAAGTAGGTGAAAATACCACCATCACACAAACAAAAGATAAGATTATACTTCAAGTAGGAAAAATGCAAGTAATTATAGATGATAAAGGTTTAAGGGTAAAAGGAGGTGATTTAAGAGCGGATTAAAAGCAATTTTCTTAAATTAAAACTAAAATTACAAAAAAACTAAAGGAAAAACAATGAAAACATTAGAAGATATCAAAGCTATGAGTTTTGAAGAAAAAATGCAAATTCAAAAACAGTTATTTGATTTTATTAGTAATAATGACTTAGAAAATGTTAAAAATCTTTTAAAAGATTATCCCATAAAAGAAAGCTTTTATGAGGCGCATTTTACATACCATCATAATAATGAAGATTATGAGCTATCTTTATTTGATCCAGCAGCAAGCTTATTAAGGGCCGCATTTGCTTGTGAAGAAAATAATAATGATTTTTCTATTTTAGATTATTTATTTGATGAGTATGGTTTAAGTTTAAAAGATCCTAAATATAATTTTGCTTTTCCCGACATGAAACATATCAAAGAAGCTAATGAAAAATACATCTTAATGAAAGAAGTAGAAGGAAATAGCATTATTTATAAAAACGCTCTAATCTACGCATATATACTCAATGCTAAAAACCCAAATTCTCAAATCATACAATATCTAGTCAATCGTGGAGCTAAATTTGAAGTGCATAAAGATGACTTTGGTTGGACTCCTATGCATTTTTGGGCCAGATGCAATAATTATGAATTATTAGAACTAGCTATTAAAGGAGGGGCTAATGTAGATATGCAAACCCGACTTATTCAAGAGAGTGAATACAATGAAACTCTTTTATTTGAAGCTGTAAGCGAACCTGAAACTTATAAGGTTACAAAGCTTTTAATTGAACTAGGAGCTAATGTGAATTTTGCTACCCCAAGAACTCCTTTAGATAATGCAAGAGGATCTAGAAATAAAAAGCTTTTAAAAGATGCAGGAGCAATGACTTCAGAGCAAATTAGAAAAAAATATAATTTACCAGCATATGATTCTTCTCATTGTGAAATTAATGGAAAAACTGACTTTGATTTATTGGGTAAATATCGTGATGAATGCTCCAAACTTTTAAACGATGCCATAAAAAAGGCTAAGGAGAATGAGTAGAGTGATAAAAATTAACTTTACTGATGTCAATTTTCATATTAAAGAATTTCAAAAGGTTTATATACTAGAAAATTGTAAATTGTATTTTTATAAGCCTTTTCATTTACAAACAGAAGATAAAAACAATGGAAAAGAATTTGAAGATAAAAATAGAACAATTCATAAAGAACAAGAAATTAAAAAAATAAATTCTCAAGATCAATTAAATGAAAAAGAAGATATCACAAAAGATTATGCACAAAAAATCGATAAAGAGATAAATAAATTTGATGAAAATAACTTCATCTTACAAACTAAAAAACAACGACAAATCGATCCTGATAATTATGATATATTTTACGATGTTTATACAAGTAAAGATAATGATATCAAAAGTTTAAATGAAGAGTTAAAATATAACGATGGCTTTGAAGTAAAAGATGGTATAGCTAAAGTTGAAGCAGATTTTTTTGATAAATGCTTTGAAAAAGGAATTTATGTTTTAATACCAAGATTAGTATCTTTAGATAAAAATGAAACATTACACTTTGATCCTGTGCCTTTAGAAGATAAGGGCTTTGTAGTGACTGATTTTAGAAAGGGAAGAAAAGATAAAAAAAATATAGATTTAAGCTTTCAAAGAAGTATAGCTAAAATAAAAAATCCTAATTTAGTTTTGCAAAGCCCTAAAGAATTCCTACAAGCTTTAAATGACAATAGAGATTTTACAGAAGATGATAAAAAAGAGCAAGCACAAGCTATCCAAGAAGCTTGCACGAAAAAAGCAGATAAAATGACTAAAATCTTGCTTAAAGATGATGAAAGTTTAAAAGATATTATTACAGATAAGCAAAAATTAAAGAAGAAAATAAGTGAATTGCAAAAAAATAAAAACAAATCACCTAAAGAACTAAATCTACTAGGTAGACTTGAATTTTTACAAAGAAATCAAGATAAAGCTGAAAAACATAAAGACATTATAAAAGATCTTCAAAACCCTCAAAAGACTAGCAATGGTAAGCAAGATAATAGTACAAAAGGTGGAGCAAAGGGTGGATTAAAAAACAAACAAAAACAAACTACCACTCCAAACCAAGAAGAACAAAAAAATAAAAATATCAATTCTAAAGATATAGGAGATGCAGGAGAATATGCTGCTTCTATGCTTTTTACTAAAAGATCAACTAGGTATTTATCTAATAGAAGAAAACTAGATACTAATTTTAATACTAAAGGTTTTAATCACACCATACCTGATTTTTTAGTAACGCTAAATGATTACCCTACTTTAGTAGAGGTTAAAAATGTTCAAGATCAAGCTTTAACAGAACAAATAAGCTTTGAGTTAAAACTTGCTAGAGAATATGAGCTTGATTATTTATTTTTATGCAATCATTACACAAAATTAATAGATAATATAACTAATCTAGAGATATTTAATAAAGACAATAAAAACCATAAAGGATCAAGAAGTGGTTTTATCTACCACAGACATGCTCACAGAAGCATAAAGACAATATTTAAAGAAATATATCTACACCATATCAAAGGAGCAGCACCTAATAAAATAGTAATAAAAAGATTAAATTTAAATGACCCTGTTCATATAGAAGAAGAATTAAACAAAAACAAACAAATACAAAAAAACTAAAGGAAAAACAATGAAAACATTAGAAGATATCAAAGCTATGAACTATCAAGAAAAAGATGAATTAGAAGATCTAGTTCTTGAAGCTATAGATGATAATGATTTGGCCAAGGTAAAAGATATTTTAAAAGATTATCCTGTAAAAATATCTTGTTATGAGCTTAATATCAAAGATGAGGATGGAGACTTCCCTTTATTTGATCCTTTTAACTTGATAACAAGAGCTGCATTTACTTGTGAAGAAAATAATAATGATTTTTCTATTTTAGATTATTTATTTGATGAGTATGGTTTAAGTTTAAAAGATCCTAAATATAATTTTGTTCTTATTGATATGAAACATATCAAAGAAGCTAATGAAAAATACATCTTAATGAAAGAAGTAGAAGGCGAGCCTAATATTTATAAAAACGCTCTAATCTATTATTATATACTCAATGCCGATAATCCAAATTCTCAAATCATACAATATCTAGTCAATCGTGGAGCTAAATTTGAAGTGCATAATGAAGGATTTTCCGGTAGAACTCCTATGCATTTTTGGGCTAGACGCAATAATTATGAATTATTAGAACTAGCTATTAAAGGAGGGGCTAATGTAGATATGCAAACCCGACTTATTCAAGAGAGTGAATACAATGAAACTCTTTTATTTGAAGCTGTAAGCGAACCTGAAACTTATAAGGTTACAAAGCTTTTAATCGAACTTGGAGCTAATGTAAATTTTGTCACCCCAACCACCCCTTTAGATATCGCAAGAGGATCTAGAAATAAAAAGCTTTTAAAAGATGCAGGAGCAATGACTTCAGAACAACTTGATAAAAAATACAATATATACTGGGATAGCAAAGAGTGTGAAAAAGATAAAAGCTATATGGAAAAATACTGTAAACTTTTAAACGATGCTATAAAAAAGGCTAAGGAGAATGAGTAGAGTGATAAAAATTAACTTTAGGTAAAATAAATCATAAGGAAAAACAATGAAAAATAAAATTTTATTAGATAAAGATATACAAGAAGCGTTTAATTACTATCTTGAAAATGATAATTATGTAAAAGGTGCTTTAGATGGTTTAAAAAAACATAAACGAAGAACTTTCATAAGTAACATCTTAAGTTATGAATATAAAAATTTAGTAGAAAACAACAACTTAAAATTTGATGAAAAAGATAAGGTTGTTTTACCATCTAATCTAATCACTATTTTAAACTATGATAAAAAGAATTTTAATGGGACGATTCTTCGAAATTTTATAAATGATTTGGAATTTGAATTAGAACATATAGAAATGGAACTTTATGATAATCCTGCTGATTTTGAAGGAGGAGATTATTATAGTGAAGATAGCGAATGTGATGAGGATTATACAGTGGAAGATTGGGTAGAAGATCAAGTAAAAGATATAAAAGATTTTATTGATGCTTTGAAAGCTTTTAAAATGCTATTTAGTGCTAATTAAGTATTGTAAATTTTATAGATTATAAATATAATAGTGATAAATATCGTCTCTTATTAAATAAAGCAATAAAAAGGCTAAAGGTAATAGAGAAAAACAATCAACTTCAATATTAGAAGCTAAAGGATATAAATGCTAAATAACATAACAATCAAAGGCTATAAATCTATAAAAGATTTATCCGAATTTGAACTTAAAAATTTAAATATCTTAATCGGTGCAAATGGTGCAGGTAAAAGTAATTTTATCTCGGTATTTAAAATGCTTAATGCATTGTTTAATAAAAATTTGCAATTTTATACACAAGATAAAGGACCTGATAGTTTTTTGTATTTTGGTAGAAAAGAAACCGAAAAATTGCATTTTGACTTTGTTTTTAACCCAAATAGATATAAAGTAGATATCGTAGCCACGCAAGAAAACAAAATGCTTATACAAAAAGAAAGAATTTATTTTGGTCCTCACGAATACATTATAGGAGAGAATGTATACGAAAGTAATATTTCTGAAGCAAAAGAATATTCTAGATCCAAAGCAGTTGCTGATTATACTATAAGCGCAATTAAAAAATGGAAGCTTTATCATTTTCATGATACTGGAGATACATCTAAAATGAAAAGCATATGTGATGTAAATGATAATCTTATATTCAAAGAAGATGCACAAAATATAGCAGCTTATCTTAAAATGCTCCATGATAATCACAATAAACATTATGAACAAATTTTAACCACTATACAAGATATTGCTCCTTTTTTTGGGGGATTTGTTTTTAGAAATAGTGATAATATACAATTAGAATGGTACCATAAAAACGATCCTGATACTCCTTTTAAAGCACATATGCTTTCTGATGGAACTTTAAGGTTTATATGCTTAGCTACTTTATTGCTTCAGCCTTTTGAGCTAATGTCAGGAACAATTATTATCGATGAGCCTGAATTAGGACTACATCCTTATGCATTAAAAATTTTAAGTGAGATCATTAAAAGAGTAGCTCAAAAAAAACAACTCATTATTTCTTCTCAATCTGTAGAACTGATAAATCATTTTGAAGCACAAGATATTATAGTTGTAGATAAAGAAGGTGATCAATCTATTTTTACAAGAATGGACAATGAAAAACTACAAACTTGGCTTGAAGAATACACACTTGGAGAAATTTGGGCTAGTAATCTTATAGGTGGGAGACCAAAATAATGTCAGATATTATAAGATGCTATGTAATTTGCGAAGGACAAAGTGAAGAAAAATTTATCAATGAAACTTTAAGTCCGTATTTTCACAATGTCAAAATTTATCTCACACCACTTACAATACCTACATCTAAAGGACACAAAGGCGGTGCGCTTTCGTATGATAGAGTGGTTGATTTTATTGTTAAAAAATTAAAACAAGACACACAAGCTTTTATGACAACTATGTTTGATTATTATGGATTAGATGATGAATTTTTAAAAGAAAATAAAGCTAATACTGATATATACGAATATATTGAAAAAATACAAAAAGATTTTGATGAAGCAATTAAACAAAAATGCGATACAAATAAATTTTTTAGCTATATACAACCACATGAATTTGAAAGTTTGCTTTTTAGTGATATTACAAAAATCATTGAAGCAGACGCTGAATGGGATGAAAAACTCATTTGCGAATTAGAATGTATTATCGAAAAATACAATAATCCAGAATTAATCAACAATAGTAAGGAAACAAGTCCGTCACACAGGCTAAAAAAGATTTTTTCTTCTCCTAGCTATAAAAAAGTTTTGCATGGTAGCAAGATCGCAAAAGAAATTGGTATAGACAACATAAGATCAAAATGTCAACACTTTAACAAATGGTGTGAAAAAATTGATGCTTTGAAAGCTTTTAAATGAAACAAACATTAAGTGCCAATCAAATTAGCTTTCATCTTTTATCTAAAAAAACTTTTAGTGATGAAAAATACCTTGACGCTTGGAGTTTAAAAGGTAATCGCCTTAATTTACAAGAATGGCTTGATTTTAAAAAAGCTAATGAAAATAATTTTTATAATAAACATTTAGAAAATACCTTAAAAGCTATACAAGAACTTAAAGCTTGTTTTAGTATTGATAAATTTGAAGGTATAAATCTACACAGTGAGGATGAATGGTTAAATTTTTTACCTTCAAATTATACTCAAATTTACAATCGTTTATGCAAAGATAAAAGCAAATACATTTTACATAGATATTATCAAAAAGATGAATTAAGTGAAATAGGAACTCTTAAAAACCTCTCCCCTAATTTACCTTTTTGGGATGAAAAAGGAGAAAATTTCTCTCAAAGCCAAATCAATACTCTTATAGAAAAAGATAATCTAGCGCCCTACTTTAATAAATATGATATTTATTTCAACTCATCACTATACCTTACTTTTAATCTTAATGATGAAAATTTAAATTATCTAGTAAAAAATTATGAAGATAAACTTAATTATGGTTTTATCCCAAAAACCCAAGAACAACTTCAAAAAGAGTTAAATTTAAGTAAAGATGAAAAAATCATCTTAGAACTTGAAAATATTTTTTTAAGTCTTTGTAAAGGCATAAGTGCTGATTATGCCTTTATGGATTTTTCTTATTTTTTTGCAGGGTATGATTATATATTAAATTCTAAAAATAATACTTTAAAATCTTACCCTATTAGTTATGATGATTTAATTTATAAAAGAAGCTTTAAAGAGCATATAGAAGAATATGCAAATAATTATTTTTTAAATTATTATTCTAAAGAACTTTTAAATGAACTTGAAAATCAAAACTTAAATAACAATAGAATAAATCATTATCTTAAAAACTATAATAAAATTCCAAAAAACACAGAAGAAGAAAACATACAAGGTATGCTTTCTAAGCAAAAAAATGTAAATATCAACTTTGTAAATTTTATAGATTATAAAGACTATGTTTATAATAACAAAGATGATTTTTGGGAGTTTTCAGCAGAAAAAAACTCTATACTTTGGCAAAAATTTCTAAGCAAGGATACGATAAAACCTTTTCCTTCAAATTTTGATTGTTCTTTGGAAGAAAAACTTCTTTATGCTAAAGATGAGCAATTAGAAAGCATACTTCAAA
>NZ_JANQCW010000028.1:0-6862 GCF_024723635.1 Campylobacter sp. W0066.1
TATTTAATTTATAGTAAAATATCAAAAATATTTTCACATAAGGATAAAATGTTATGTTTAGATTTTTACTTTTTTGGAAAAGGAAAGAAAATTTAAAAATTACAGCTGAAAAAAAAGGTAGTAAAATAACTCTACTTAGAGCTGATAAAGATAGTAAAATTATTGCCGATAACGCAACTATAATTATAAATAATTCTAGAAAAGATCTTGAAAATTTAGAAATTGCAGATATTAGAGATAATTCTAAAATAAGCATAAATAATGCTAAAATCAATATTAATAATACTGATACTAATAAGACAAGTTTTTTAAAAAAAATTATAGGAATAGTATGTAAATTTATAGGAATATATAAAAACGAGTAGCTAAACACTACTCATTTTTCACTCCTATTTAGTCAAATAAGCCACTAGCTTTTGCTTTTTCTTCAGCTTGCTTCATAAGCTCGCCATAATCCAAAGGCTCTTTCCCCATTGATTTACCTATATCTGCTTTAAAAGCATTTTCACATTCTATATATTCTTTTGAAGTTTTATCTTTTAGTATAGAGTCTCTATTATCTTTACAATATTTTAAAGTATCTTTTAATTCTTTTTCATTTTTAACATCTTTAAAATATTCCATAGACTTAGGCTCTGATGAACAAGCACCTAAAAAAACAATAAGACTAAGAGAAGCTAACCCTAAAACTACTTTTTTCATTTCATATCCTTGATATATTTTTTAAATATGTTCGTTATATTTTAATGATATTGAAATTTTATCTAAAAAATATTAATTAGATATAAAAATAAATAAAAAATTTAATTTTTGATTTGAGGTTATTTTATTTAATTATAGCTATTTTAGTTTAAAAAATTTCTTTTATGAATATTTTATTGTTTTGGATTTTATTATTATAAAAGTTCAAAAGTAATAATATTACTTTTGATTTACATTATTGGCAATCTAGGTAAAAACTTACAGCAAATTATTGATGCTATTAGGAAAATAGGCGCAAATGTAAAGGTTGCTTAAAAGTAAATACTATTATATATTAGTAATTTTTATTATGTAATAGTTATTTTAGTGACTGACAATATACATTAATTATATATTTTATAATTCTCTTATTATGTATGTAAAATCTTTCTTTTTTTTCATTAAGTTATCAATACCGCTAGTTAAAATAATTTGAATTTTCTTATCTACAATTATATATCTATCGTGCAAACAATTATATTTTCTGTTAATTACACAATCTTTATTCTCTACAATATTCCATTCTTTATGTATATTTTCCAAATTAGTACGTAAAATTTTCGGAAATTTCATTCCATTTTCAATAGGATAGAAAATGTTTAATTTTTTTCTCGGAAAGCATTCTTTAGCAAATTCTATAAATCGCTTCTGATTGTTATTTATAAATTTATCATAAACAAACAAATGATTTGCATTTAAAAATAAGGCTTTTAAATGTTCTTTAGCTCTTTTTCTATCTTCATTTTTTATAAAACTAGCTGTCAAATTATTTTCTATTTTATCTTCAAAAATATTTACATAAGGAAAATTATATTGTTTCTCAGATAAAATAATTTTATATATAGTATTCTTAGAAAGACATTCTAAATCATCGCTATATTCTAAACTAGTCTTTTGTCCGAGAATAGATTTTAAAGTTTCACTATCATAATATCTTCTCATATATTCTTTTCGTAATAAAACATATTGTTTATAATAATATAAAATTCTTTCAATAATTTTGATATTACACTCTTTTTTGTTTTTAAAATTACACAATTCTTCTGCTAAACTATCTTCTAATACCATTGTAAATTTCATTACATCATTTCCAAAAGATGATCTAAATCGCTATCAAAAAATCCCTCAGGGAAATCAATAATATCGCCATTACTATTAATATATTTGCCTTGTTTATTAATCCCAATAGATTGGAAATTGTTATTTATATTTTTTCTATAATAAATTTGAACATCTTGTTGTGATATTTCTTCTTTAAAAACATTCCATCGAATTCCATTAAGTATATGTTCAGAATGGGTTTCTATTATTAATTGAATTCCAGCTTTTATTAAAAAAACAAAAAAATCAGTTAATTTTGAAATCGCTTTTGGATGCAAATGAACTTCAGGATTTTCTATAATTAAGATATTGCCTTTTTCTAAAGATAATCCTAAAATTAATATTTTAGTAAGATAGCTAACACCTGAACCTAAATTAAATGGAGAAAATTCCATACCTAAATCATAATTTTTATACAATATTTTTACACCACTGCTATCAATTTTTTGAGTTATTGGCTCAAGCTTTAATTCCAAAATTTTATTTATCCAAAATCTGATTTGCATTGATAGTGAATCTGATTCTTGATCGCATATAAGTCTATCATTTTTTAAAGCATTATTTTTATTTTCTTCATAAAATCCAAATAAATATTCTCCATTATTCCCACTTCTTAAAGTATAATGTTTTTTCCCAAAATTTTCTTGTCCAATTCTATTTGAACAAAGATGAAATAATTTTTCTTCAAAAACAAAAAAATTATTATTTGATTTTACCCATTGATTATCTTCAAAAACCAAAGAAAATATTTCTCCATTATTTACATTAGAAGTAATTTTAATCTGATTTTCATTTGATTCTAAACATAAAAGATCTTTCCCTTCTCCAAAATTACGCAAATAATCCTCTAAATATATATCTTTATTAGCATAATAAGAACAAAATAAAAGTGCTTGGATAATACTTGATTTACCAGAAGAATTGGTCCCAGCTAAAATTGTCAATGGTTTAAATTCAAAATTGTAATCACTAATACTTTTAAAGTTTTTTATTTTAAGATTTGTAATCATTCCAGTCCTTTAAAAATTTATCTACCTTATTAAATCTATAATCTACACTAGCTACACTATCAATCCCACTAACAAATTTACCTGATTTATCAAATTCTAATTTTAAATTATCTATAGCTTCTTTTGGAGGTTTTTTACCTTGTTGCATACATAGAGTAAATAAATAACTTAAACTTTCAAATAAAGCCATATTTATTGGTCTTTTATTTATTCCATTAAGATTATTAAATCTAAAAATATCTTGTCCATAATTATCATATGTAAAATTCATTGTATTTTTAAACATAAATTTTAGTTCACTAATTAAATATATATCCATGGTATTATTTAAAAACAACATAATTTCAGACAAAAAATCATCAATATTTCCTTTATATTCAATATTATTGGTTATTTTAGAATAATAAATATAAAATCCAATAAATCTTAAAATTATATATCTATCTTTCATATGATTTGATTTGATAGAATGAGCAGTTGCTTTTTTAAAGCACTCTTCTTTACTTAGTTCATTAATAAGCTCAGTGGAATTTCCTTGATAAAGAGCATTTCTCATTTCTTGATTATTTAATCTAGTCCCACCTCGATTAACTCTATCAAAAATATTGAATTTTACTTGCTCAGGAGTTGGTGGTTGAATTGTATAGGTATCAACCTGATAATCTTCAATCTTTCTTTGCTGGACAACATTTAAATCAGAAAATTTTTTGCCAACAATATCTGTAATAATTTTTACTTGTTTTAAATCAAATTCATCATTCATAAAATCAATAAATGTTGTAATTCTTTGTCTACCATCTACTACTTGAATTTTAGTATCTTTAGACTCAAAAAAATAAAATACAGGGATAGGAATACCCATAAGCACTGATTCTATAAGCTCTGATTTTTGTTTATAATTCCAAACATCTTCTCTTTGAAATTCCGGATTTATTTGAATATCACCTCTTTCTTGCCTTCTTTTTATCTCAAAAAGACTCATACGCCCTTTTTCTATTCTTATCTTTTCAAGAGGATAAATTTGTTTATAATTTTCATCATTATTAATATCTAAAGAATTTTCACCTTCTAATTCTTCTAATTCTTTCATTTAAAACTTCTTATATAATTTTTTATATATTCTAACATAAATAATTAAATTAAAACTTCTTTTTTGGAACAGTGAGAAATTAAGTATCACTAAATATTATTATTGAAAGAGTCTAGATGGACATTTTGTATGTGTTTGAAAATTGCATTTCACAAGGAAATACCTATAAAAAAACTTTAACTAATATAAAAGAAGCCGGAAGACTTTATTTAGAAAACATTAATTTAAAGAAAAATTATTAATTTTTATTTTGGATTTTGTTATTATAAAAGTTCAAAAGTAATAATATTACTTTTGATTTACATTATTGGCAAATGAGCGTTAGCGAAATTTGCGGTTTTTTGAATTTAAGAACAGATAAAGAAGAAAAAGACTTATAAAAAATTCTCTCAAACGCCTATAAAATAGCTATTTATTAAGGTTTTTAATTTTCCCACCCGTGGGACAAATTTTCCCACCCGTGGGACAAAAACTGCTCGTGGTGGGAAAAAACTAAAAAAGTAATTTTTCCCAAAATAATCAATAAAATTCATTGTATGGGATACAATTTGTTTTTTTATTTGGGAATTTATCATTTTTTGGGAAAATAATGCTATAATGTTTTTTAATTTTTGGGAAAAGGTAATATATGGCAAAGATAGTTAATTTAGAAAACAAAGAAACTAAAAAATTATATAGTAATGTTCAAGAGAAAGTTGATGCTGTAACAGGAGAAGTTACCACAGTAATAAGTTCTTTTTTACAAAGAGAAAAAACCAAAGATGATTTTATTAAATTATTTGTAGAAAACATTAGCTTTCTTACTGATAATCTTTCAAATCCTGCTTTAAGAGTTGTGTTGATGATGATTAAAAATTTAAATTATCAAAATGTTTTTCAATATAATAGTGAGTTCGTTCATTATTTTGAAAGTAGGAAGATTTTAGGAAAATCAAGTGTTTATCGTGCGATAAAAGAACTTGAAGATAAGCAAGTTATTTTTAAAGTAACAGAAGAGCAGAGAAAAGAATATGATATTATTGGTTCAAATTCATATATTATGAATCCACAAATCATAGGTAAGGGTTCTTTTAAAGATCTAAAAAAATTAAGACAAACTGTCGTTAAAACTTTTGATTTTGACAATTTAGAATTTAAGCAAGAAGTGTCAGTTGAAAGTGAATATGAAGGTCTTGAGCAAATTAAGAGAAATCCAGATCATTATGTTATTGAAGAAGTTAAGCAAATAGCTTCAGATAAGAATGTTGTAGAAAATCAAGTGATTATTTCTAAAAAAGATGATGAGCAAATAAATTATCCTTCATTAAAACAAGAGAAGATAATTGATGTTAATAGTAACATTCCTAGCTTAACTTCAAATGATAATGAAGAACCTACATTATTCAATGGAAGCAAAAATGAGCAAAAGGCAATGGCTTTTATTAATGAATTTGCAGGTATGTTTAATGGAGCTTTTCATCCAAGTAAAACAGCCAAAGAAATGAAAAAAGAATTTTTAGAAAATGACTTAAAAAAGGGTAATATATGAAAAAAGTATTTCTTGATACAAATATTTTTATTGATTTTTTTGATGAAGCAAGAGTAAATAATGAACAAGCTAAACAATTAATATATTTTTTAATATCTAATGAAATAAAAATAGTGTTTTCAGAAGATATGATTTCAACTATCGCTTATTTAATAGATAAAGATAAATTACCAGCCCTTATGTCTTTTTTTAAAAACACAATAACAAATCCATATTTTGATATAGTTTCATTTGGATCAAGCGTTATTAATATGGCTTGTGATTTTTACTTGCAAAATAAAGGTGATTTTGAAGACTATTTGCAGTATTTTTGTGCAGAAAAAGAAAATTGCACAGCAATTTATACTATGGATAAAAATTTTCCAAATTTAAAAATACCTATAAAAAGATATGGCGATACAAACATATAATAATATTTCATCTATCTCATGTTAAGATATTAAAAATATTTAAAAATTAGAGGAAAATATGAAATTGCTCAATAAAGTAGATTTTAATGAATTACTATCACAAATAAGATTATCTTCTTATGACAATGATGTTGTAAAACACTATGATAATCTTAAACTTATAGGAAAGATCACACCAAAAATTGCAACATTGGAAATTATTCTTAGAAATAAACTTGATAGTAAATTATCAGAGCAAGATAATGATTGGATAAAAAACTCTAATGATGAAAATATTAAAAAAGCTAAGATTGAAATTGAAAATAGAGAAAAAAATAAGATTTTATCCCATCATCAATATCTTTCTTGTATGAGTTTGGGAACTATTATCTATCTCATTAAAGAGAATAAATTACAAAATTCTATAATGGATTTAAAAGGTATTAATTTTAGAAACTACGGAGAGAATAATAGAAATTTCTTTTTTGAAAAAGGAAAGAAATTACGCTTTAGAAACACACATAAAGTAGATGTAGTTCTTAGTTTATTACAAAATCTAAGAAATAGAAGTTATCATTGGGAAAATATATTAAAAACAACAGAAAACAATGGAAAATATTATCCAAGATTAACGACAAAAATAGAAAACACTCATATAGGATTAAATCCACAAAAAATAGATTTATTTTTAAGTGATTTAATTAAAACATTCAATGAAGAAATTTTGGAATATTGTTAAAAGTAGGGATGGGCTACTAGGAAGCCCTTTGAATTTCATCAAAATTATAGTCAATCTAACATTAAATTAAAATAAATAGGGGAATATCTTGCCAAAAAAAAGAATGTTTTTGTTTATTCCATATCAAGATATTCGCGAAGCTAAAAAACTTGGTGCAATGTGGGACAACAAACAAAAACAATGGTTTGCACCAAAATCATTAGATATTAATATATTTAAAAAATGGTTAGATAAAACCGCATTAAATAATAAAAGTAATTCCTA
>NZ_JANQCW010000029.1:0-5969 GCF_024723635.1 Campylobacter sp. W0066.1
TTTAATGAAAGTGATAAGGATATTAAATAGCATATAAAGCTCATTGTTTAACAATGAGCTTATTGTGTTACGAATTTGCTTCTCTCCAATCATCACTTCCGCTTGTTCCAGCCGCTGTATGCTCCCAAATAACTTTTCTGTAATTTAAAGATACCTTAAAAAGCTCTGTTTTGTCATGATTGTTTGCTTCTTGAGCATTTGGCATTACTAAGGTAATATCTGTAATGATAGCATCTTCTAATTTAGTTGTAAAAAAATGTTCTTGTCCACCACTTGTTGATGTTCTAAACCAATGAACTTCAACACTCGGAAGTCTTTCACCTTTTGTAAGTGCATTGTAAAGTAGAGGAACTGCTTTATTTAGAGAGCAAGTGAAAGTAAAAGGCTTATGAACTCTTTGTCCTGATGGTTGTCCACTTTGTTGATCAACTGGAACTGTTACAATATGAGAAATTTCTTGAGCCATAATCTCGTCTTCGTGTCCTGCTTGATAGCGATTTCCTATACTTGCTTCTGTAGAAGCACCACTTGAAATAAGTCCTTGTGTTGAACCTTCGATTTTGATATATGCTGGTTGTGCCATGTTTTTCCTTATGATTATAATTTTAACTTTATATTTATATTAAAAGCTTTTAATATTTTAATACAAAATAAGTAAAAATAATATAAAATTAATAAATAGAAATAAAAATTATTTGAATTTATATTAGGAAAAATTATGTTTCAAAAAATAATGCAAATTTTAAAATCTAGGATTTTCGTAATCACATTAATACTTATTATTTTAGTTGTCTTAAGTTTATTTTTTTGGGCTTATGGTTCTTTATTTGCGTTTAATGAAATTTATGTTTTTAGTAATTCTTATTTAAGATTTGGGATAATTTTTATATTTTGGTGTTGTATTTTTTTGTTTTTTCTTTTAAAGCCTTTAAGTAATTTTATAAAATCTTTTAAGGATGACAAAAGAATAAGACTTAAAGAAATTAAAAAAGAATCTAATGAATTTTTATACAAAGCAAAAAGAAATTTCTTTATCGCATTAAAAGATGCCAAACAAACATGGAAAAAAGATATCAACACTAAAAATTTGCCTCTTGTTGTTATTGTGGGAAATGAAGGTGCTGGTAAAAGTACTTTTATAAATTATTCTGATATAGAATATCCTTTAAGTGATAGTTTAGAATCATATAAAAAGATGCATAAGTCTACCAATAATTTTAGCTTATATGTTTCCAAGAAAGGCGCTTTGCTTGATACTGAGGGAAATTATTTTTCTCAAGAAGATTTTTTTCATCCTAATAGTAGCGATGAGTTACCCGAAGATGATATAGAGAAAAATAGAGACTTTTTAATTAAAAAGAGCATTTGGCAAAATTTTTTAAAATTTTTAAATAAGAATTATTTTCATAGTAAATTAAATGGCATTATTTTAATAATTGATACTCGATTGTTTTTAGAAAACACAAAAGAATATTCTAATAATTTAATTCGTTATTTAACAAAAAGAGTGCATGAGTGTGAAAAAATTTTAGGTGTACAATTACCTATTTATGTTGTTTTTTCAAAATTAGATTTAATAGAAGGTATGAGAGAATTTTTTGATATTTTCAATGAAAAAATTCAAAAAAAAGCTTTTGGTGTAAGTTTTGCAGAACATTTTAAAGAAGAAGATATTCAAAAGTCTTTTGAAGAGATAAGCAAATCTTTGTTTTTACGTTTTGTTGATAAAAATTCTTCTATATACACTATAGAGGAAAAAAATAAAATTTATTTATTTTTAAAGCAGTTGGATAATTTATTTGTATTGAGCAAAGACTTTATCGTGCAACTCCAAAATGAAAATATTTTAAAAAATAGTTCAGTTTTAAGAGGGGTATATTATGTAAGTGCTTATCAAGAAAATGTGCCAAGAAATTTTATGCTTGATACAATTTGTGAAAAGTATAATATAAAAAAACCATTAGCTCAAGTAAAACAGTCTTTTAGTAAGCAAAGTTATTTTGTTCAGTCTTTGCTTGAAGATATTGTCTTTAAAGATTCATCGCTAAGTAGAATTAAAAGTTTTTACAAAAAGATATCGCTTCTGGGTCTAACTATATTTTTGAGTTGTATGACTTATTTTATTTCATTTTATTTTATTCTTAAAAGTGAGCAAGAAAAGAAAATATCTCAAAGTGTTTATACAGATCTTTCATTTTTGTTGAAAAATATGCAAGATTACCCCATGATGAGTATAGAAGAGAAAGCAAAATTATTAGTTGATTTAAGAAATATACTAAGTGTATATCCACAATTAATCGAAAAGGCAAGTTTGTTTGAATATTTTAGCTTAAACATAACATATAAAGGCTTTAAAAAAGCACAAAATTTATATTATAAAATTAGTGAAGATGTGTTGAAAAATACCCTGTTAAAAGAAATGGAAATAATATTACAAACTGATGATAATTATGATAACTTAATTAAAACTTTATATGTATATAAATCATTGTTTGAGCAAAAATATCTTGATAAAGATTTATTAAAAATATGGATTAATGAAAATTGGAATTTTTTAGAAAAATATAAAATTTCTAAAGAAAATTTTCTATCTGGTATCGATGAACTTCAAAAGATTGATTTAAGCACTTCTCAGCAAGATGACATTTCGGTTAAATTATCTATTGAAAAACTATATAATGTAGCAAAAATTCAAAGAATATATACTTTACTTAACTTTATCATTCTAGATAAAAACAATAAAGTATATAATTTTAAAAATGAATTAGGATTTGCTGCTAACAATGTTTTCTCAGAGTCTATTAAAATTGATAGTATTGAAGAAATTTACACAAAAAAAGGTATGGCCGACTTTTTGCAAACGTTAAATGTAAAAATAGATAAAGCCATTGAGATTGATTCGTGGATTTTAAATGATTTGTCAAATTCTGAAAATAGAAGCAATATGGCAATGGGAATTATTAAAATTTATTTAACGCAATATCAAAATAAATGGCAAGAAATTTTAAATTCACTTGCACCAAAAAAGTTTATTTCCAAAAGTTCTATGCTAAATGAACTTAATATACTATCTAAAAAAGAAAATCCTTTAATGAATTTTATAAAAATTGTTAGTGTAAATACCAATCTTAACGATGCTACCTTACTAACTCAAGCATATAATCTCGGTGTTAATGCTGCTGAAATAAAGACAAGTTTTATGGGGATTACCAGTTCGTTTGATGCTTATCATAAAATTATAGAACAAAATTCTATTTTAAATACGGGTGCTACTGCTGTAGGTTTAGATGTTGGAAGTCATCAAAAAACCATGGAATTAATAAATACAGATTTGTCTAATATTCATAAAAAAATAACTGACTTTACAACAAATAACTCGCAAACTATTGAGGAAAAAATAAAATACGCTTTAAGCGATAGTAAAGATTCTAGCGACCCATTTAGTTCTCTTGAACAAAATATTAAAAATTTACCAAGTGAATTGGAAAAATATTATGCAACTCTTTCTTTGTATGCTTGGAATATTATAGAAAACCATGGAGTTTCTTTGTTTAATACTGTTTGGTTGAATGAGGTTTATGCACCATTTGTTAATGATATAGCTCCTTTTTATCCTTTTAATTTATTAAGTTCACAAGATTTAAGTATAGATTCTTTTAAAAATTTCTTTGGTAAAAATGGAATTTTAAATAAGTTTTATGAAAAATATTTAACAAATGTTCTAATTAAAAGAAAAAATGTTTACTCTATTAATTCTAAATTTAGCTCAAGATTAACTTTTTCCAAAGAATTTTTGGATTTTATTACTAAGGCTGGCAATTTATCAGAGTTAATGCTAAATGCAAATGATGTAATGAGAGTGCGCTTTACTTTACAAAGTCTTGACTTAAGTGCCGATTTTTCTTTTGTAAAATTTCAGTATAATGATACTTCTATTATATATGATCACACATTGCATACAAAATTAGATGTTATAACTGATGAATTTAACAATGGAACTAGTTTTGATTTCACTGCGTATTCTTATTTAGATGCTAATATAAATTACACAAAATCATATAAAGGAGAATGGGCTTGGTATAAATTATTACAGGAAAGTAAAAATTCAAATTCATCTTACAGTGTTTTATTTAATGACAATAAAAAAATGTATTTTGATTTCAAACTTAATAATAACAACTCAGATATTAATAATATAATTATGATATTAAGTGATTTTAAAATAGTAGAAAATATAACAAAGGCTCAAAATGATAGATAAAGAAACCATAGGATTGATAATTGAAAATATTGATGAAAATATTACAAAAACAGTAGCTTGTGTATTTGATGAAACTGGTGGACTTGTTGGATCAAGTCCAGAATGTTTATTTTGGATACAAGATAAAAATAATTCTGTTAAAGAAAAACATATGAAGATTACTTTTGAAGAAGGTTTTTTTACTATGACGCCTATAGAATGCAGTGATATTTTTTATAATAATTCTTTTTCTAGATTGGAAGATGGTTATGAAATTATTATCAACAAAGGCGATGTTCTAAAGTTAGGTCTTATTGAGTTGCGTTTTGTTGATTCAAAAGAGATTAAACAAGAAACTTTAAAGCAAGCAAAAGAAATAAAAGAAATAGAAAAACACACACAGATGGATGAAATAGAGCTAAAACCTAGAGGAAAAATAGATGGTTTAGATTTTAAGGCAAAAGAAAACATTAAAGAACTTATTGAAACAAAAATAGATTATAGTTTTATAGAGGATAATAATATTAAAAATTCTGAAGTTATTATGGAATCTAATTCTTCTGTTAATTTAGATTTTACTTATGAAAATATAGGAAAAATTTTAGATAAATTGCAAAATGAATTATCAGAAAATCGTAAAAAAACAATACTAAATGATAATTTCCAAAAATTAAATATAGATGATTTTCAAACAGTTATTTCAAAAATTCCGCTTATTAAAGATACAAAACTAATTAATCTTGTTGTATTAAAATTAATTACTAAAGAATTGTATTCGCCTGTATTTAAAGAGATGGAAGAAGATATTTTTATGACTTATTTGCAAAATGCCTTGCAAAATATTATCAAAAATGATCAAAATATATTTGAAAATTTGACTTTACTGTCTTTAAATAAATACAAAGAAAAATAATTTTTTTTCAAAGTAAAGTAAGATAATTTTCCAAAATTAATTTTAAAAAGGAGTATTAAATGAAAATCACAATGATAATTCTAAGCTTATTTTCTTTAGTATCTTTAAGTGCATGTGCTTTTAAAGAAAATAAAGCAAGTGAATTAGAAACTCTTGCAAGTAATTATGGTGGAATTTATATCTTTGATAAAAAAATAAGAGAAGAGATATTGGAAAATGAAAGAAAGAAAGGAGAGGCAATGAAAAAAATGTCTTTAGGGGATGATTTTTGGGATCAATTAAAAGTCATAGAAAAAAAATTCCCTCAAGTCCTTTCTAATGGTTGTAAATATTATCGTAGTGATTATAGATATAAAGGTAAAGCTGATTTTGGTTTCAAAGATAAACCCGAATTTGCATACTATGAAGATCAATTTAAAGCATATATGGGTGAAGAAAACTATAAAAAATTAAGACCTTATTTAGGTATGACAACTTATTATGTGTGTGAGGGTAAAAAATATCCTGTTGTTTTTGATACTATGATAGATTATAAAGTAAAAAGCTATGGATTATTTGGAGATGAAGGAAGAGGATTTAGCTTTTCTAGTATTAGTCGTAAAAGTGCAGGAGGAGGATCTTTTCATTATTTTACTAATGGTAAATTTATAAAAAGTGATGAAAAATATACAGGACAAAGTTACTGATGAACCCTAAAGAACTTATCTCTCAAATCAAAGACTATGCTAATATAAGATGCTAGTTATGCTATGTTGTAATATGTTGTAATATGTTGTAATATGTTGTAATATGTTGTAATATGTTGTAATATGTTGT
>NZ_JANQCW010000030.1:0-5825 GCF_024723635.1 Campylobacter sp. W0066.1
TCCAATCTATTTAATAAAACTTTAAGCTTTTATTGCTATAATTTCATTTCCTTTTCAAACGAAAGGGTTTTAAAAAGCTAAGACTTTTTGTCTTAATTTTTTAGTATTTGTTCTTTAAATTATTAATATTGTTAATCAAATCTTATAGTCAATCTTTGAAATCTAAATAAGTGATCGATTGAGCCAGAAAGATTTATTTTTAAATCTTAACAATCAACTTTTTCTTTGAAGAAAAAGATTAAACTTATCCAATTATTTTTTATGGAGAGTTTGATCCTGGCTCAGAGTGAACGCTGGCGGCGTGCCTAATACATGCAAGTCGAACGATGAAGCTTTTAGCTTGCTAGAAGTGGATTAGTGGCGCACGGGTGAGTAAGGTATAGTTAATCTGCCCTACACAAGAGGACAACAGTTGGAAACGACTGCTAATACTCTATACTCCTGCTTAACACAAGTTGAGTAGGGAAAGTTTTTTCGGTGTAGGATGAGACTATATAGTATCAGCTAGTTGGTGAGGTAATGGCTCACCAAGGCTATGACGCTTAACTGGTCTGAGAGGATGATCAGTCACACTGGAACTGAGACACGGTCCAGACTCCTACGGGAGGCAGCAGTAGGGAATATTGCGCAATGGGGGAAACCCTGACGCAGCAACGCCGCGTGGAGGATGACACTTTTCGGAGCGTAAACTCCTTTTCTTAGGGAAGAATTCTGACGGTACCTAAGGAATAAGCACCGGCTAACTCCGTGCCAGCAGCCGCGGTAATACGGAGGGTGCAAGCGTTACTCGGAATCACTGGGCGTAAAGGGCGCGTAGGCGGATTATCAAGTCTCTTGTGAAATCCAACGGCTTAACCGTTGAACTGCTTGGGAAACTGGTAGTCTAGAGTGAGGGAGAGGCAGATGGAATTGGTGGTGTAGGGGTAAAATCCGTAGATATCACCAAGAATACCCATTGCGAAGGCGATCTGCTGGAACTTAACTGACGCTAAGGCGCGAAAGCGTGGGGAGCAAACAGGATTAGATACCCTGGTAGTCCACGCCCTAAACGATGTACACTAGTTGTTGGGGTGCTAGTCATCTCAGTAATGCAGCTAACGCATTAAGTGTACCGCCTGGGGAGTACGGTCGCAAGATTAAAACTCAAAGGAATAGACGGGGACCCGCACAAGCGGTGGAGCATGTGGTTTAATTCGAAGATACGCGAAGAACCTTACCTGGGCTTGATATCCTAAGAACCTCTTAGAGATAAGAGGGTGCTAGCTTGCTAGAACTTAGAGACAGGTGCTGCACGGCTGTCGTCAGCTCGTGTCGTGAGATGTTGGGTTAAGTCCCGCAACGAGCGCAACCCACGTATTTAGTTGCTAACGGTTCGGCCGAGCACTCTAAATAGACTGCCTTCGTAAGGAGGAGGAAGGTGTGGACGACGTCAAGTCATCATGGCCCTTATGCCCAGGGCGACACACGTGCTACAATGGCATATACAATGAGACGCAATACCGCGAGGTGGAGCAAATCTATAAAATATGTCCCAGTTCGGATTGTTCTCTGCAACTCGAGAGCATGAAGCCGGAATCGCTAGTAATCGTAGATCAGCCATGCTACGGTGAATACGTTCCCGGGTCTTGTACTCACCGCCCGTCACACCATGGGAGTTGATTTCACTCGAAGCCGGAATACTAAACTAGTTACCGTCCACAGTGGAATCAGCGACTGGGGTGAAGTCGTAACAAGGTAACCGTAGGAGAACCTGCGGTTGGATCACCTCCTTTCTAGAGTACAAACTGATAAGTCTCACAACTATCAGTTCATATATAGACTCAATCATCCTTGTTTAGATTTCAAAGATTGATGAAAAGCTAATTTTGGGGAATTAGCTCAGCTGGGAGAGCGCCTGCTTTGCACGCAGGAGGTCAGCGGTTCGATCCCGCTATTCTCCACCATTTATTAAGGGCCTATAGCTCAGCTGGTTAGAGTGCACCCCTGATAAGGGTGAGGTCACAAGTTCAAGTCTTGTTAGGCCCACCATAAAAAAGATTTGTTTATCAATCATATAACAAAGTTTTAAAACTTAAAGCAAGTATATAGCTAATAATAAAGCAGTAAATAAAGTAAAATACTTTATTGCTTATGTTTTTAAATTATTTAAACTCTTTATATATACTTCCTTTAGGTTTTAAGACCTAAGCTAAATAAATAATAGAATATTTATATATTAGATTAGTTATTTAATGTTATTTGAATTATCATTGTTAAGAGTCACAAGCAAGTTTTAATAAAAACAATTTTACAGGACTTGTTAAAGGATAAAATCTAACTATCTTTTCTTTAGCTTTTAGTTAAAGACAAGTTTTAAACTCACAGCTTAGTGAGACTAATATTTTTAGTTTTATTAAGTGTTTAAATGCTTTCCGTCTTAAGATAGTAAAGTCTTATCATAAAAACTTTAACAAGGAAGTGATGCGTTTTAGAATGAATTTAAAAGGTAAGCTATTAAGAGCGAATGGTGGATGCCTTGGCTGGTAAAGGCGATGAAGGACGTACTAGACTGCGATAAGCTACGGGGAGCTGTCAAGAAGCTTTGATCCGTAGATTTCCGAATGGGGCAACCCAGTATATAGAGATATATACTACCATAATGGAGCGAACGTAGGGAATTGAAACATCTTAGTACCTACAGGAAAAGAAATCAATAGAGATTGCGTTAGTAGCGGCGAGCGAAAGCGCAAGAGGGCAAACCCAGTGCTTGCACTGGGGGTTGTAGGACTGCAATGTGCAATAGGTGAGGTTAGTAGAACACTCTGGAAAGTGTAGCCATAGAGGGTGATAGTCCCGTATACGAAAACCAAACCTTAGCTAGCAGTATCCTGAGTAGGGCGGGACACGAGGAATCCTGTCTGAAGCTGGGTCGACCACGATCCAACCCTAAATACTACTACCAGACCGATAGTGCACAAGTACCGTGAGGGAAAGGTGAAAAGAACTGAGGTGATCAGAGTGAAATAGAACCTGAAACCATTTGCTTACAATCATTCAGAGCACTATGTAGCAATACAGTGTGATGGACTGCCTTTTGCATAATGAGCCTGCGAGTTGTGGTGTCTGGCAAGGTTAAGCACACGCGAAGCCGTAGCGAAAGCGAGTCTGAATAGGGCGCTTAAGTCAGATGCTGCAGACCCGAAACGAAGTGATCTATCCATGAGCAAGTTGAAGCTAGTGTAAGAACTAGTGGAGGACTGAACCGATAGGCGTTGAAAAGCCCCCGGATGACTTGTGGATAGGGGTGAAAGGCCAATCAAACTTCGTGATAGCTGGTTCTCTCCGAAATATATTTAGGTATAGCGTTGTGTCGTAGTATAAGGGGGTAGAGCACTGAATGGGCTAGGGCATACACCAATGTACCAAACCCTATCAAACTCCGAATACCTTATATGTAATCACAGCAGTCAGGCGGCGAGTGATAAAATCCGTCGTCAAGAGGGAAACAACCCAGACTACCAGCTAAGGTCCCTAAATCTTACTTAAGTGGAAAACGATGTGAAGTTACTTAAACAACCAGGAGGTTGGCTTAGAAGCAGCCATCCTTTAAAGAAAGCGTAATAGCTCACTGGTCTAGTGATTTTGCGCGGAAAATATAACGGGGCTAAAGTAAGTACCGAAGCTGTAGACTTGATTTTATCAAGTGGTAGGAGAGCGTTCTATTTGCGCCGAAGGTATACCGGTAAGGAGTGCTGGAGCGAATAGAAGTGAGCATGCAGGCATGAGTAGCGATAATTAATGTGAGAATCATTAACGCCGTAAACCCAAGGTTTCCTACGCGATGCTCGTCATCGTAGGGTTAGTCGGGTCCTAAGTCGAGTCCGAAAGGGGTAGACGATGGCAAATTGGTTAATATTCCAATACCAACATTAGTGTGCGATGGAAGGACGCTTAGGGCTAAGCAAGCTAGCGGATGGAAGTGCTAGTCTAAGGTCGTAGGAGGTTATATAGGCAAATCCGTATAACAATACTCCGAGAACTGAAAGGCTCTTCAAAGTCTTCGGACAGCGAGGAGAATTGCTGATGCCGTCGAGCCAAGAAAAGTTTCTAAGTTTAGCTAATGTTGCCCGTACCGTAAACCGACACAGGTGGGTGGGATGAGTATTCTAAGGCGCGTGGAAGAACTCTCTTTAAGGAACTCTGCAAAATAGCACCGTATCTTCGGTATAAGGTGTGGTTCGCTTCGTATTAGGATTTACTCCGAAAGCGAAGAAACTTACAACAAAGAGTCCCTCCCGACTGTTTACCAAAAACACAGCACTCTGCTAACTCGTAAGAGGATGTATAGGGTGTGACGCCTGCCCGGTGCTCGAAGGTTAATTGATGGGGTTAGCATTAGCGAAGCTCTTGATCGAAGCCCGAGTAAACGGCGGCCGTAACTATAACGGTCCTAAGGTAGCGAAATTCCTTGTCGGTTAAATACCGACCTGCATGAATGGCGTAACGAGATGGGAGCTGTCTCAAAGAGGGATCCAGTGAAATTGTAGTGGAGGTGAAAATTCCTCCTACCCGCGGCAAGACGGAAAGACCCCGTGGACCTTTACTACAGCTTGACACTGCTATTTGGATAAGAATGTGCAGGATAGGTGGGAGGCTTTGAGTATATGACGCCAGTTGTATATGAGCCGTTGTTGAGATACCACTCTTTCTTATTTGGGTAGCTAACCAGCTTGAGTTATCCTCAAGTGGGACAATGTCTGGTGGGTAGTTTGACTGGGGCGGTCGCCTCCCAAATAATAACGGAGGCTTACAAAGGTTGGCTCAGAACGGTTGGAAATCGTTCGTAGAGTATAAAGGTATAAGCCAGCTTAACTGCAAGACATACAAGTCAAGCAGAGACGAAAGTCGGTCTTAGTGATCCGGTGGTTCTGTGTGGAAGGGCCATCGCTCAAAGGATAAAAGGTACCCCGGGGATAACAGGCTGATCTCCCCCAAGAGCTCACATCGACGGGGAGGTTTGGCACCTCGATGTCGGCTCATCGCATCCTGGGGCTGGAGCAGGTCCCAAGGGTATGGCTGTTCGCCATTTAAAGCGGTACGCGAGCTGGGTTCAGAACGTCGTGAGACAGTTCGGTCCCTATCTGCCGTGGGCGTAAGAAGATTGAAGAGATTTGACCCTAGTACGAGAGGACCGGGTTGAACAAACCACTGGTGTAGCTGTTGTTCTGCCAAGAGCATCGCAGCGTAGCTAAGTTTGGAACGGATAAACGCTGAAAGCATCTAAGCGTGAAGCCAACTCTAAGATGAATCTTCTCTAAGCTCTCTAGAAGACTACTAGTTTGATAGGCTGGGTGTGTAATGGATGAAAGTCCTTTAGCTGACCAGTACTAATAGAGCGTTTGGCTTATCTTATTTAAGCATCACTTCCTTGTTAAGGTTTTTAATAAAGCTTTGAGTGTTTTTATATGAAATATTTATATAAAGATTATGTTCTTAAGTTTATAAAATCTTATAAGTAAAGTTTATATTAGAACTTGCTCTTAACATTGTTTTTTAAGTATTTTAAAACAATAAAGTATTTAGTTTAGTAAAACATCTAAATATAAGAATAAGATGAAAACTAAAATAAAAATAATGATTTTTATATCTAAATCTTATTGATTGTTTTTATTATGCTATATTAAATAGAATATTTAAATAACAATGTCCGTGATTATACAGATGTGGAGACGCCTTGCTCCATCCCGAACCAAGAAGCTAAGCACATCGTGGGTGATGATACTACGCCTTACTGGCAGGGGGAAAGTAGCTCATTGCGGACTTGTTAATTCTCTTATTATTCTTAC
>NZ_JANQCW010000031.1:0-5277 GCF_024723635.1 Campylobacter sp. W0066.1
GTTTTAAGTGCGGAAAGGGTTTAAACAAATATTTGTTTAAACACCAGCTAAAGCTAAAAGATCGCTTGCTTTTTCACATTTTTTAAGATCATCACCGCTAATTTGCTTGCCAAGTGAGTTTTTAAATAATACCATGATAGATACAAAAGCTAAGCTATCCCATTCATCAATATCATCTAAAATCATATCTTCTTTTAGTGTTTCATCCATATGCATAGCTTCGCTAATAGCCTCTAGTAACTCTTCTTTAGTCATTTTTTTCTCCTTTATAAATTGAAATTGTATCAGTTTTAAAATTTTTATCAAAATTTATATAAGCACTTCCCCAAGCATATCCAGCGCCAAAAGCACTTAAAATGGCACTAAAATCATTTTTTTGCATTGTGCAAAGTAAAGCAGGTAAAGAGCAAGCGCTCAAATTAGCATATTTTGACATCAAAAAATTTGGTGCTTTAGAGCTATTAATACCCAAGTCATTGATAATAGAATCGACTAAAAATTGATTGGATTGATGTAATAAAAAATAATCCACTTCATCTTTATCTTTTTCACAAAAATCAAGCATTTCTTTTATGCTTTGGCTCTCAAGATTAAGCGCTTGATTAAAAATTTCAGCCCCATCCATATAAAGATTGTCTAGGTTTCTATGCTCATTAGTTTGAAATATCTCTTTATTAGAGCTTTTACCCTCATCAAGTTTAGCAAAAGCTCTATTAGGTATGATGAGTTTATCAAAACCTTCTCCATTAGAATAAAGCTTAAAAAACGATTTTTCATTTGCACAGCTTATGAGTGTTGCGCTTACTCCATCGCCAAAGATTGGAGCTAAATTTGCATTCAAAGGATTTATGGTTTTGCTTAAAGTATCACCACAAATTAATAAAATATTTTTTGCATTTTGATTTTCTAAAAAAGAAAAAGCTATAAATAAGCCATATAAATACCCCGAACACGCTTGATTTACATCAAAAGCTATGGTTTGAGGCTTTAAATTTAATCGTTTGTGAAGATAGTTTGCACATGATGGCATAAAAAAATCAGGTGTTTGTGTAACAAAAATCACCATATCAAGCTCATTTTTATCAAAATCAAGCATTTTAAATAAATTTATACTTGCTTCATAGGCTAAATCTGTTGTGCTAATATTTTCATCAGTGATAAATCTTTCTTGTATGCCTGAAATTTTTTTCATTCTTTTTAGCATTTTGACATCATTTTGAAAAACATATTCTAAACAATCATCTATATTTATGCATTTATTAGGCACGCAAACGCTTATGCCTGCTATTTTGGCTTTATTAAAACTAGCTTTCAATTATAAGTCCTTCGTAATTTATCATTTCTTTTTGGATTAGAGCAAAATTTTCTTTTATATTTGCATTTAAACTATATAAAAATTCTAAAAATGGCATATTTCTTTCGCCCTTTTGAAAGTATAAAATACATTCTTTTGTATTAAAATGCACATGTAATAACTCTATAGCCTTATATAGCATAATTTTTTCAAGCTTTCTTCCTAAGGCTCTACAACTTATGCAAAGATCTTTTATGATTAAATTTGTTTCATCTTTATAAGCTACAAAAATTGCTATAATACCACTATCGCTTAATTTATCACTCATGCTTATAGTTAAAATAGCATGTTTTTGCATAAATTCTTCACACTCTTTAAAGCTTAATCTTGAGTAATTTGATATAAATTGATTAGTTTTATTAAGTAGTTGTGAAATTCTTTCAAGTTCATCTGCGTGGTTGATATGAAATTTCAAACAAATTTGTAATTTTTCAAAATACTCTTTAGGGTTAAGTTTGCTAAGCTCTTGTCTTTGTAAATTTGCTTTAATATCAGCACTTCTTAATTCATCTTCCTTGCTAAAGCTTGTTTTTAAAAGTCTAGGATAGAGTTTTAAACTATAAGCACTATTTTCATCAGCTAGTAAGGTGTTAATATGAAGGTGTGATACATTTTCAATTTCGGCTATATTATCATCAATAAACAACACACTATCAAAAGCTATATTAAAAAATTTTACAATTTCTTTAATATTTTCGTCTTTACTTTTCCAATTAGCCTTGATCATACTAAAATCATCAAGTTGTAATAAAAAGTCTTTTCTTTGTGTAAAAAGTTTTTTTACATCTTCTTCTTCGTTTTTTGAAGCAATGGCGAGTAAAAAACCTTGATTTTTTAAATTTAAAAGCTCACTTTGCAAGGCTTTATGATTGCTAGATAAAGCAAGATTTTCAATGCCATCTTCACCTAAAATTCCTTGGTATAAGGTATTATCAAGATCTATGATGATTGCTTTTAAAGTTGGTTGTAAAAGGCTAGGTAGGATTTTTAGTCCTAGAAATTGGGCTAATTTTACACAAGCTTTATTACTAAGTCTGCTTGCATTTATTTCAAAATTACTATCATCTATGATGAGATTTTCATCTAAAAAGGGCTTTAGTATTTTGCAAATACTATATTCTTTTAAGCTTGTATCGCCAAGTAAAAGTGTGATGATAGGAGCATTGCTAATGCTTGATAGCTCTTGTATTTTTTCTTTGATAAAATCATCTACATTTTTTTTATAATTGTTTAAATCTATAAATATGATGTTTAAATCTGCTTTTTGAAAATTATCATAACTTAAACTATCATCATAAGAGCTTATGTTAAATTCAGCTTTTAATTTACTAAAGGCTAAAAATGCATTTAGTATGCTTGAAATCACTTCAAAAGAGTGATTTCTAAAAACATTAATAGTAATTTTTTTATAATGATTTTCCTTACTAAGTTTTATGAGATCATTTCTTTTTAAATTTGGTGAAAAAAGATTCATTTTAGCTCTACTAATTCTATTAATAAATTATTACTCATCATCACAAAGCAAAGTTTTGCAAAATAACTTGCTTTCATTATGTCAACAACTAACAAACCATCATTTAAAAGCAAAGATAAATCTTGCTCTATATTTTTGCTTTCATAAGCTATATGATACATTTTAGTTTTATTTTTCAAATAGTTATCTAAAACGCCTTTTTCATTTAAATTTGACAAAAGTTCAAAGCGATATTGGGGGAATAAGTTATTTTTTGGAATGATAAATTCTCCTTTTACCCCTTGTTGTTCGTCTATAAATTCAGCTTCTTTAATAAAACCTAGCTTTTCAAATATTTTTCTTTCTTTTTCTAAAGATTTACATGCTACACCTATATGGTGGATTGGTAAATTTAAATTCATTTTTCAAATACCACAGCCATAGTTATAGCATTTTTAAATTTTAAAGCTTTTTCTAAAGAATAGTCATTTGCCATAAAACATTCATATTGTTTTATTTTTAAATCTGCTTTTTTTGCCATTTCAAAAATTTCAGTTGGATGTGTAAATAAGTATATATGATCAATTGCAGGTGCGTTGATAGGTATGGTTGCAAAAATTTCACCTTCATCGCTTAATAAGTCTTTTGCTCTTTTTAAAAATTCTAAAGGCTGTTCAACATGTTCTAAAACTTCTCCAATTACTATTAAATCAGCTTTTTTGTGAAATTGAAATTGAAATTGAAAAAAATCTTTACATAAAAATTCACAATTATTAATTAAATTTTTAACTTGATTTTCCACCATATTTTTTGTCAATTCGCAACTAGTAGGGGATAAATCTAAACCTAAATAATAATCAAATTTCAAACTTTTAACAGCTTTAGTAAAAAATTCTCCATGTCCTGGGCCTATTTCAAAATAATTATCATGTTTGCTTTTTGATTGAAGATAATTTTCAAAATACTTTCTAACTTTTATATGAGCAATCCAAATATAAGATGAAAGCGCAAGCCCTATCATGTATTTTTTCATATAAGTTTCATTAAAATAGACTTTATCTTTTACTTCTTCAAAACTTTTATATCTATATGAGTTATTTTCTATGAAATATTTTGTTTCTTCTAAAGTGTCATTAAGTATAGTTAAATAGCATTCGCACTGCTCTTGTAAAGAAATATCGTTTTGAAGATAATATGAAATGAGATTTTCAAATTCTATTTCATCTTCATTTGTTAGACTGATTTTATTTAAATATTTTGCGTGAATTGGATTTTTTATAGCTATTAACTCAAATAAGTTTTTAATATTTTTCATTTTTTACCTTTGATTTGATAGCTTGCAAAAGTTCATTTTGTGATTTTAGCTGACTTAATTCATCTTTGCTAAATTTGATTTCAAATTCTTCTTCTAAGCTCATGATTATATCAATATGATTTAAAGAAGTCCAATTTTTGCAATTTTGCATGCTTAAATTTGAATTTTCATCAACTTTTACTTCTAGTATATTTTCTAAAATTTCATAAAATTTATTTTCCATTTTTTAACTATCCTTTAGAATAAGTACATTTTTATTTATGTTTAAGGCTCTTATTATGGCATTTTCATATTCTTGAGCAATAAAAATACTTATGTTATCATTGGCAAATTTTATCATATCGCTTTTAAAAGATGATAAAGCTATTTTAATAATATTTTTAATATTAGGAAGAGAGTGTTTGTTTAAATCTCTAACAAAATATAAGATTTCTTTTTTTTGTTTTTCTCCATTTTCATCAAGAATAAAACCCTGGAATTTTTTAAAATATCTATAATCTACTTGATATTTTTCTTCAATATGGTGGGTTATGGTGTGTCCAATACCCCCAAAAGTAAGAAATTTTCCATTTTCTTTTATTAAAACATCATACACACAATTTTCGCCAAAACAACTTGTAGTGTCTTTTAAAAACAATTCTTCTTTGGCTCCTTTTATAGCAAAGGAAAATATAGGATCATTAGTGCGTTTTACTCCTGCTTGTTTGCGAAAATATTCATTTAAAGCACCCATTTTTGTAGGAGAATTTAATTTATCATAAACTTCATTTTTGCAAAAACTATAAGTAAATGTAGGCATGATTAAAGTACCTTCTTTACCTATAACTTCAAAAAAACAATCTAATATAGTTTGTAAAAATTCATTTCTAGGAAGCAAGGGTGTGCCAAAATTAAAAAGTTCAGTATGCGCACACAAAATATCGCCTTTTTTGATACTAAGTTTTTTAAAAGCTTCTATTAAATCTACATTAGAGTATTTTTTATCATTGTATTTTAAGAAATATTTCATTTTATCAATCCGTGAAATTTTAATTTTTCTATTAAATCTTTTAATTCATAAGCTTGCATGTTTAGCTTTGAGGCTATATCTAAAACATCGTTTTTACCATCGCAATATGCTAAAAAGTTAGCAGATATAGGTTTTTTGGCTTTTTT
>NZ_JANQCW010000032.1:0-2579 GCF_024723635.1 Campylobacter sp. W0066.1
GATGGGGTATTGGGATTGAAATACAATTGAGTGTTTCTTGAAGATTTTCATATTCATTTATCCAATACAATTGTATTTTTTTTGCCCCAAAGGGTGTAACAAGCGTAAAATATCTAAAATCTTCTATTTTGAGATTAAAAATTTTATCAAATTCGATATAGTTCATTAAGCCATAATCTTTAAAATCACATTCTTTATATATGGATTTTAAAAATTTTGGTATTTCATTGACAATGAAAAGTATTTTTATTTTTTCTTTTGATAGATTAATAGTTAGTTCTTTTATTATATTATTTGGATATTCTTGTTTAATGATATCTAATAATTGCTTGTTGTTGCAATTTTCCAAGCTATCAAGTTTAATTTCAAAATCTTTTTTAATTTCTAATTTTGTAGGTGTATATTGTAATTTATGCTCTTTATTAGACTGTGGTAGTAGTATATTAACTTCTTTTTTATCTTGAATAATTATTTTAGCAATACCCATAATTTTTGTATTTAAATCTAGTAAAAATTGTAAGTCTTTTTTAGAGATTATGTTTTCTATATCTTTTTTAAAATTATTTAGATTTAAATTTTCACTAGATAAAAATTGTATAAGTTTGTTTAAAAATATAGGTTGAGGAAGTATCATAGCTCGTGTAATCCTAATTTTTTAAGCTCTTCTAAACTCATAGCTCTAATCAAAACCCTTTCTTCTGATTGTATTAAAGAAAATTCTTGTAATTTTTCTAAAGCTTCTTTATACTCTAAATATCCTAAAGGCTTATCTTCGCTAATGCTGAAAAAACTTAGCCTCCATTCTACTTCTTCATCTTCATTATCTAGTTTGAAATTTTCCCAAGGTTCTTTAAATAAAATAGTGTCTGTATCTTCACTAAGGGTAAAATTTACTATTGTTCCATTTGGTATTTCATAAAGTTTAGGCATAGCTTCATAAGCTTCTTCCCAACGTTTTTGTAAAAAGTTTAAATCTTCCATAAAATATCCTTGTGTTAAAATAGCATTATAACCAAAAAATTTTTATATTAAATCATAAGGAAAGTATTTATATAAAGCTAATCTTATTTTGTTTAATCATTCTGGCACGATTGATAAGAGCATAAAGGGCTAGAAATTCATCGTTATAGGTAGAAGTGTAATTATATTTTTCTAAAAATATAATAACTTCCCCATCAAACTCAATACTTTTGTATTCTATAAGCTCTGCTTTAGCATTAGCGATAAAAGAGATATATTTATCTCTTTGTTTATCGTGTTTAATACCTGCTCATATTGGTTTAGGTGTTTCATCATACCAAATCACTTCTAGATTTTCTTCTTTGATGATTCTTAGTGCTACTTCTTTTGTTAGATATTCTTTAATGTCCTTGATATCATGATATTTATGCCAATAATTTTCTTGCAACATTTTATCAATAGCTTCTTTTTCACTATCAAAAGAATAGTTAAGACTAACACTCCCCCTTTCTCCAACATAGAAAGTTTCATATTTATTATTGTTAGGATTAAACCACATAGTAAGATGATATTCCCCTAAATGTTTATAAGAAGGATACCAAGTTGTATCAATCAACTTTTCTTCTTCTATAATTAGTTCTGCTTGTTCTCTTGTTGTTTCTATCCTTTATTATGGTATTTGTTTGATAAAACCTAATAAGTTTATATAATTTATAATTATAATATTTTTATATATTTATTAATTTTCATATACCATAACTTCACTAAAACTAAAACCTAATAAATTGTTTTCTCTCACTATTTTTCTAAATTCACTTGATACAAAAACAGGTATTTCATCATCTTTAATTCTAAATATATGACTTCCATCAAGTTTTGATTTTTTTAAAACAGCCTTAGTAATACTTAGATATTCATTATTATCACCCATATAAGTATATACAGAATGTTCATAATCTAAAGCCTCAAGTGATTTTGTTACATGCATAATTTTACAATCATAATAATTTATTTCCTGACTTTTAATTTCTACATCTAAATATTGCACACAATCTTTGATTAAATCTTGCATTAAATTTATAAATTTAGGAGAGACTATACGCCAACCACAGTCATTGTGTATAAGATCAGTCAGTATTTTACCATCATCTTTGTCTATTTCAAAACTAGGTGTTTGCCAATTTATAATAGGCTTGGATTCTAAAAGTGTATATTCATCGTTATTTTTTATATCTACAAGATCACAAGAGTGCCAATTATCCACATCGTTATGATTATAGTTATACATCATTTTATAATATCTCATTATTTTCTCTCCTTATAGTATTCTTTATTAAGTAAAGCAGGATTATTTTTTATTTCTTCTTTTAGTTTTTCAAATTCTTTTAAAAATTTATTCTTATCTCCTCTTGCTATTTTATCAATTTTACTCATTTTTTCAAGAATATATTCATGGTATTCATTAGGATGTCTTCCGCGATGTGGCATTTTAACTTTGTTCCAATCTCCATCCAATTCCAAGTTATATTTTTTTGTTATTTTTCGAAATTCTTTAGTAAATTTTTTATTCTTATCAGTAGCAATATGATGGGTTTGAATTGGTGATTGTTTGTTATCAT
>NZ_JANQCW010000033.1:0-2129 GCF_024723635.1 Campylobacter sp. W0066.1
TCTTAAACCTCTCACTAATTTCTAATCTTTGAACGATTTCTACTTTAGTTGGTATTTTATAATTAGCTAGTTTATCTTTACAAAACATTCTTATCTTTTTTTTAGCTTCTAATGTGCTAAAATTTTCATTTTGTTCTAACACAATCTTTACACAAACACTTTGGCCTGTTAGAGGGTTATTTTGTCCATAGACTAAACAATCTTGTATAAATGATATTTGCATTAATATACCTTCTACTTCTTGGGGTAATACTTTTTCTCCACCAACATTAATAACTTCTTTATTTCTTCCGATAATTTTAATATATTCTTCACCATTTTCATTGATCACTTCAACCAAATCCCCAGTAGCAAAGTATCCATCATCTGTAAAAACAGAGTTATCGGCATTTAAATAACCCAAACTTTGCATATTGCTTTTTAAAAATAACTCATTATTGATAATTTTATATGCTATGTTTTCTAATTTAAAATAGTTTCCAAAACTTTTTGTTTGAGCAATACCTACTTCACTTGTGCCAAAGGTTTGATGAAATTTAACTTTTGGAAAACTTTGTTTTAATTTTGCAAGTAAAGTTTCTGACATTCTTTCTGTGCCATAACTAATAACCTTTAAAGAGTTTAAATTATATTTTTCAACTACATTTGCTACCAACATTAAACTAAGTAAAGAAGGTGAAGCGGGCAAGAGTGAAATTTGATATTTTTCTATGGTTTGAGCTAGAGCTTCAATATTTTTTCTTTCCTTTATAGCAATTGCACAAGCATTCATACTAAGACAGTTAAACAAAGTATTCAAACCACCTATATGATCAAACATTAAAAATAATAAAATATTAAGTTTTTTTGATTTTTTATTAAGATAAGTATTTAAAATCTTATCAAGGTCATGCACCATAGCTTTAGGTTTACCTGTGCTGCCACTTGAAAATAAAATCAAACCAGGTTTATTATCATCTATAAGTTTTTGGATTAAATCATGATTGTTATAATGTTTTTCCTGTAGCTTATATTGATTATTTTTAAATAAAATATCGCAATTAACTTCGGCAAGTTTGTTATCAATCTCACTTTCATTAATAAATGGAATAATTATTTTATTAAGCTCAATACAAGCTAAAAATAAACTTATACTTTCAAAATCATAATCACCTACAATACCTACAATGTCTATATTTTTAAGATCTGCTAATAAGCTGATTTTATTAATCACATTATTGCATAAATCATTGTAAGTATATTTTTGTTCTTCATAGATTAAAGCATGTTGCTCTTGATTTTTACTAAAAACTTTATTTAAAAAGACATTTTTAAACTTATCCATTTACTCCACCTAAGTATATTACTTGTCCTGTTATAAAATCACTTTTTTCATTAATAAAAAAATCAACCACATTAGCAAGATCTTGAAAACTACCAAATCTTTTTATAGCTTGCTTATTAAGTAAATCTTGTATTTTATCTTTTGGGACATTTTTAATTAAATCAGTAGGAACTGGAGTAGGTCCTATGGCATTACAAGTAATACCAAATGAACTTAATTCTTTAGCACAAACTTGAGTTAAATTACAAATAGCTGCTTTTGATGCAGCATATATAGCTTCCCCTTCTAACCTTAAAGCAACCGCAACAGTAGAAAAATTTACAATCCTATAAGGCATAGCAACTTGTTCTTTTTTATAAGTTTGGCTCATAATCTTTGAAACTTCTCTTATAAACAAAAAACTACCATAGACATTAGTTTTAAAAATATTATCTAAACTTTTAAATGGAGTTGTTAATATATGATTCATAGCTGCTACACCAGCATTATTAATTAAAATATCAATTTTTCCAAATTCTTTTTTTACACTTCTTACCATAGAAACTACAGCTTTTTCATCGCAAACATCTAATTCAAAATGTCTGTAGTTTTTATGATCTATACTTGCTTTACCTCTTGAACAACCACAAACTATATGATTTTTTGCTAAATAATATTCACTCAGTTCTTTACCTATGCCTTTTCTAGTTCCTGTAATAATGATGATTTTTTGCATTATTCTTGCTCTTGGAGTTTTTTAACTATATAATCAGTCAAGCTTTCAACATCTTTAAATGGAGAATTTCTGGCACTCATCATTTTTTCA
>NZ_JANQCW010000034.1:0-2032 GCF_024723635.1 Campylobacter sp. W0066.1
AAAAGAAAGATTATAAAAGCGTAATAGCTTAGAATCTTCTTTGGTGTCGTTTTTCTCTAAATTCTCAAGTAAGGTTTTATTTTGAGAATAATTAAATTCTATAACGCTTTTATAAAGTTCTTTTCTTGCATTTAAATAAGTATTTGTGATTTTATCTTTGTGCAATAAGAATATAGTATAAAAGCTAGAATGATAAGGAAATTTTTCTTCGTTAAATAAGGCTTGATTGTTTTGATTAAAACTTGTAAAACTTTCACAAAAATATAAAGCTTTTAATAAATAAAATTCTGAGTTAATGTGGATGTTATCTATTATATCTTTTAGTTTTAATGCTTTATAATCTTTTGATATGCTTTTGAGTAAGCTTTTTTCATTAAGTAAAGATGGCGTTTTTTTAACATCATAAAAAGGATAGTAATAATTTTTTAAATCTTTTGAAATCTTACCATCATAATATAATTGAATTCTTTGCATATTTTTAATTTGTGTTTGATGACAATGTGCTAAGTTATGATAATATTTTTCTTCAGAACTTAAATGAGTTTCATATTCTCTTATAAAATCAATAAAAGAAATACCACTATCTTTTAACCAATCTTCTATTTTAGAATTAATCCACCAAAGAATTATCATACTAGTGCCAACAATACTAATGGCTGCTAAAACACCTAACAAGGTGCTACTTGTAATTGCTATTGCACTATAAGTTGTAATGGCTGCTGTTCTTATTATCGGTATTCCTATTGTAAAAATTTGTGAAGCAATAATTTCAGAACCAATTTTTACAGAAACTTTTAAACCATCTTTTGTTTTTTGATATTCTATTAAAGCATCAATTCCACTAAGGGTATTATCTGCTCTTTTTATGATGATTTTAAAAGGGAGTAGGTAATCTTTAGAGCCAATATCTGTTACATCATCTAAAAAACCAGTGATACCTTTCATGGCTTGAACTTCATTTTGATGCATAAAATTTTCCGTTTTATTTGCATCTTCTATTTCTTTAAGTAGTTTTTCTCCTATTTCATCTACACCTGCATCTTTTAAAAGAATTTGCAATTCTTTTTCTGTTTCGTTTAATTCTTTTCTAGGTAATTCTTCTTTTTGCAATTCTTCGTTCATTGTTTACACTCTTTTAGTTTAGATTGTAGGGTATTGAGCTGATTGATTTGTTTTTGATCGAGTCTGAGTTTTGGATAATTATTGTTTATATTTTCTATTTTCATTTTAAGATAATCATCTTTATAGGCAATAAATTTAATTTTTGAATTTATAAGATTGATATATCTATCAACTGCAATATTAATTTTTTCTATGCCATTTAGAATTGCTATGGTTTTGGGATTATTTAAATCACAAATAGGAGCTATTGAAAGTTCTCTTAGGTACATATTATTAGCAAACGCACCATCTAAGCCAATCAATAGATTAATATATGTTACAATTTCTATTATTTCAAAATCATTATCATTTTTTTTCAAAAAATCCTCTTCTAAACGAGTATTTAGAAAAAATAAAAAATCTTCAAGTGCATCAAATCTTTCCTTATCAAATAAAAAATAAGTTTTATGTCCTATAAAAGTTTTTTCATTATCTAAAAGATAAAGTATAATATCCATATTTATTCTTAAAACAATTCGACTAGCTTTTCTTGAAAGTTCCTCATCTTCATCTAGGAATGAATAAATAGTTAAAATTCTTATATCTTCAATACTAGTTTGTATCATCTTAAGATTTTTAATAATCATTTGTGTAACTTTTTCTTGATTATAGTTTTCTTTGCTTAAATTCTTAGCATATTCTAATTCTTCCTTGCCTTCGTTTTCACTCCATTTGATTAAAGCACTAAGATTTTCTCTTGCTTTATTTTCATTAGCTTCTTTAAATTGTAAAGCTTCTTGGATAAAGTTATAAGCATTGCTAGCAATTATGATAAAAACTAATACAATAAAAACTATAATAGAAATTCTTTTTGATATTTTAAGCAATTTTTTTACCTTTAAAGTTAGTATTATTTATTATAGCATTATTA
>NZ_JANQCW010000035.1:0-1763 GCF_024723635.1 Campylobacter sp. W0066.1
GTATCTTCTATAAAGATTGATACATTTTTGCGGTAATCTTTCCATTCTTTTCCGAGTGTCTTATCGAGAAGTTTTGAGCTATTTGGATCTAAATTATTAAATATATTATAGTTTTCTTTCATGTTTTGAAATATGAAATTTGTATCCTTAGAAGAACACAATTGATTGTTATGAAATAAAAGAAGACCTCGAATTGTTATTTTTGGATAGATTGCCATAGTTTTATACCAAGAACCCTTATCCAAATAGCCTATGCTATCTAAATAATCATAAAATTCTTCATAGTGCTTTATAAATTTAAGTTTTTCTTCAAAAATTTGTTTTTCTAAATCTTTAGTAGAGGCTCTTAAGTTTAGGTATTTTTGTTTCTCATTTGAATTTAAATCGCTTATGAAATTAAGATAATTAAAATAAGTATGTTCTTTGCCATGTAGAAAAATGAAAAGACTAATGTAGCTTTTAAGAGAAACTTCAAAGTACCTATCCTCAAATCCAAAGAATTTAGCCACCTTAAAATCAAAAATAGCCTTTTGCATTTTTGTATTTAAATCTTTAAAGTCTTCTAGTTTAGGCTGATAATCATCTACAATTTTAATCATATCTTTAGGACTTGGATTTAAAGTCATTTTTTCAAAAATTCTAAATTCTTGTTCTTTTTTAGGAAAATGATACATTCCCCAATAAATCGTATATAAAGGAGAATAAAGTAATTTTGCAAGCACGGCGAGTATTATGATTAATATAATATAGGGTATATAAAATCTTTTAAGTTTATAAAAAGGTTTTTTCATTTATATTCCTTGATGTTTTAAAAATAGTTTATAAAATTTTCTATAAAAATCATAATGATATTTTTTATACTATTTATTGTATTACTAATATTTGGCATTCTCAAATTTTTAATATATAGTATTTATTTTCAAATAAATACTATATATTTACTCTGCTTTAATTTCTCCACCTTTAACAACAAGACCCTTAGAATCTATCACTACTTCTACTCCACCTGCTTTAATGATAACACAATCTGGTTTAGCATTAATCAATGTTTCTCCTACTTGTATAGTTGCCTCACTATCAGCCTTTAGATAATGAGTTGTTTTTGCATAGGTAGTGATATTATTAGCCACCATACTTGTATTTTTATCGCTTTCAAACCCCATGGATTCATTGCTTGTAAAAAGAATATTGTCTTTACTTTTACAATCTATCTCTTTTTCGCTCAAGACTTGTATTTTATTGCTTGTATTTATATTGTAATAACCTTCTATAATTTCTTTTTTGTTTCCTTTAACATTTCTAGTTTCATCTTTATGTATAATGGTATTTTTGTTTGCACATATTTCAGTGTCTTTATTTTCTCCTATATATTCACTTGAATTTTTAGCTACTCTTAACTTGTTGTCTACTCCTACATTTAAAGTGTTAGATAATCCAACTATGGTGTCTTTAGATAAACCTACATTTATTAGATACTCAGCACCAACATTGACATTTTTAGCTAAATCTATAGTTTGCGTATGAACTTTTTTAATTCTTTCATTATAAATCCCATCCACCATAGAATCTTTATCATTTAAAATTCTTTGAGTAAAGTTGTGCTGAACCAATTCATCATAGTCTCTTTCTGCTTTTAGATAGATTTGTTCTTTATCTTTTAAGTTGGATAAAGTTAGTTCATTGTATCCTTGTTCGTATACTCCTATAGTTTTAGAGCTAATGGAAGTTTTGTGATCATGGTGTGGCAACGATACAAGAGGATC
>NZ_JANQCW010000036.1:0-1596 GCF_024723635.1 Campylobacter sp. W0066.1
GATACAATCTTAAAATCTTCTTTTATATCATCTATAATGATATTGCTTTGTTTCGTTTTTAAAGAAGTTTCATTGTTAAAATTTGTGTTTTTTATTATAGTATCTATACTTTCTTTTGTATTGTTTTCTTGATTTGAATTTAAAGAAAGTTCTTTGAAATTTATACTTTCTTTTATATTACTTTTTTGATTTAAGTTTTTATTTATTTCTTTATTTTCATTTTTATTGATTGTTTTATCTTTGTTATTTAATTCTTCATTGATAATAAAAGAACTCATATAAGTTTGATAAGCATGTTCTAAATCTTTAAAACCAAGTCTTTTAAATTCATCAATACTTTTATAAAGTTCTTTTCTTGCATTTAAATAAGTATCATTTAGTTTGTTTTTATGAGAGATAAAGATAGTATAAAAGCTAGAGTTAAATTCTAATTCTTTTATTGTGTTTTCATCAAATAAAGCTTGCTTATCTTTATCATATAAAACATAATCTTCACAAAAATATAAAGCTTTTAATAAATAGGGTTTTGAATCGATGTTGATGTTGTTGATATCTTGCAAGTTTAAAGTCTTTAGTAGGTATTGTTTATTAGCAATAATACTTAAGCTTTGATTGGAATTTAAAAAAGTATTTTTTTCTTGTTTTAATTGAAAGCTTAGCTTTTCATTTAAAGATTTAAATAAAGAATTAAAAATTTCATTTTTTATTCTATTATCTTCTTTATAAAGTTTTAAATCAAATTGATATTTTTGTTCTTCTTGTTCAATGATTTTTTCTTGTTCTTTTAAATCTTGTATGTTTTTTAAATATTCTTCATCTATAAAATTGTAAGTTGTAGAAGCTATACTTGTTTTAGTTATAAGTTCTTTTTTCTTTGCTAGAGCAAGTTTGTATTGTTTTGAATAGCTAGGGTAGGGGCGTGGAGTGAAGAGGGAGAAAGGATTGATTAGTTTTTGAAAAAAATCATTTGGATGATCAATACATTGACCATTAGGTGTTATAGAATTACTAGGGCATACAACAGGAGGTTTAATTTTATCTCCGATTTTATTAAGCAAATCTTGAGTATTTATTAGCAGTTTTTTTGCTAATTCTTTAATGTTTTCAGAAAAATAGTAAGATATAACACTTCCTCCAGCAAAAATAATTATACCAAAAATAATTTTTCCTCTAAACAAGATAAGTGCTATTTCTTTGGAAATATCTAAGCCTTTTTTTAAAACAAAATCTTGTATAACTTCTTCTCCTAATTTTACTAAAACTTTAGTTATATCACCATTGTTAATATACTCTAAGGTATATTCAGTAATTTTTAGTTTGCTATCCACTTTATCTGTAATAACTTGAACTTTTTGAATATAAGGTTGTAGGGTTTCTTTAGTGGGAGAGTTGGGGGAAAGGTTGAAGCCACTGCTAAAAAAATCGAAAGTATTACTTGCTTTTCCTATTCCTTCTCTACTACTTTCTATAACCTCTTGTCCTTCTCTTAGAGCTTCTTTTATACTTTCTTTAATGTTAATAGTAGTATTGTTTTCATTATGAACACTAGTATTATTTTCATTTGCATTCATCTAAGGCCTTTTGGATTTTGTTTAT
>NZ_JANQCW010000037.1:0-1543 GCF_024723635.1 Campylobacter sp. W0066.1
ATTCACCCCATTATACAAACTCCCACTAATAAAAGGCTTGTCTATATCATCATCTAAAAATGAAATAATAACTTCATCTCCTATTCTAGGTGTATGGTAAAAACCTGAATGATTGCTTGCTACATTACTAGCTACTCTTAAGAATGGACTATGGTGATACATGTTTGTTTTATTATCTAATTCTTCTTGGTTAGCATAAAGATTAATCCTTACCTTTACTCTTCCATATTCATCTGTGTATATGGTATTTCTTTGATTTTCTATATTAGAATCTTCTCCTATAACTATACCCATGGTATTAATTGGAGGCTTTGGTTTAGATTTAAAACTAGGTGTAAAGGTTAAAAAAGATGGGGTAAGGGTTAAATTATTTGTATAAGATTTGCTTAGATTTAAGTCTTTAATATTTAAATTATCATTGGTATTGATAGTATTAGCTAAAATAGCATCATCAATTAAAATTTGTTCTTTTGCTATAATGGTATATTCTTTGGTGGTTTCTTCTTGAATATTAATTTTAATACTTTCATTTAAACTAAGATGATAAATATTGCTTTTTGCTTTTAGTATATTATTAAGCATAGTGTTTCTTTTTTCTTTTAGGGTAGGGGATTGTTTTAAATTAATATTTTGTGTAAAGGAATATTCACTTTCATAAGAATGCTCATTATAATGTGTATTGGCATTTTGTGCTTTAGTGCTTAAGGAATATAAACTTAAAGGTTGTTTGGAATTATTACTAGAATGAGTAAAAGCATTAGTTTGTATTTGTTTTTCTTTATTTAGTGCGTAAATACAAGTTTCATTAAGATGGTTGTTGATATTAGGATTAAAAACTATATCTTTTATTTTGCCTTTATGAGTATAAAAATCATAAAAATAAATATTATCTTTATCTTCATAAAAATAAATACCATGATTGTGTGCTAATCTTGTGATAAATTCTAAATCACTTTCATTGTATTGAGAAATTAATTCTTTAGTTTCATATATATGATGAATATTAGAAAAATCAATGTTTTTATTTAGCTTGGTGTTATAATAGGCTAAGGTTTGTTTAATTACTTCTATTATGTTTGTATGAGTATAAATACGATTTGCTTTATTAAAATCAAGTCTTATTAAAGGAGAATGCAAGTTAAACTTAAAAAAATGTTTATGGTTTAATTGTTTAAAATTTTCTTTTACAATATTGCTAGCACTGCCTTGATTAACACCTAAATAGTCAACATAAGATATTATTCCCCGATAAATCATATCAATATTAGTTGAAAAGTCTATCTTTTTGTTTTCATAAGGATTTTTAATTATAAGTGAAGCTTCTTTATCAATAAGCATATTAGGATTAAATTCAATATTGTCATCACTAAAAATATCATTATTGATATTTTCATAAAAACCTTCACATTCACATAAAAAGATCTGATCCAAGCTTTCTTTTATAATGGCTTTTGTGATTTTAAAATCAAGTTTGTTAATTTTTAAATTAAGATAAGAGTTGTTTGTATTCATTAAAAAAACCTTTGTTGGTATTGGGATTATT
>NZ_JANQCW010000038.1:0-1502 GCF_024723635.1 Campylobacter sp. W0066.1
AATTGGGTGGAAGATCTGCATTTTATTTAGTCTAATTTTTATCTATAACAATTTATGTTTACTTTAATAAAAATATTTTCACAATAACTGCAATTTTTAATCATACATTTATAAAAAAATATTTTTATTATTTTATTATACAAAATATGTGTTTTTCATTGTTATATCATTTTTTGATTTATTTTTATATGTGTGTATTTGAACCAATTTTAAAAAAATTAAATCTTTTAAAATAGTTTAAAAATAGTTTTATATAAAAAAATAGAATTAATGCTAATCAAAAAAAGGAGTTATTGATGTTTAAATCTTTAAATATAGGATTAAAACTAGTATTATCAGTTGCTATTAGTATAATCACTGGAATAGCCATTTTGGTGACTATTTTATCAATTCAAGTTGCTTCTAATATGGAAAATGAAGCTAAAAATTCAATCTTTCTTTCTGCGAAAAGATACGGAAATTTTATGCAAGGCATTCTAAATGAGGAAGTTGTTCTTACAAAAGGAATGGCTACATCGCTTAATGAAATGTTTTCGAAATATGACCAAGTAGATGTTGCGTTAATAGAAAGCTTATTAAAAAATACCTTTGACAGTAGTGGTTATGCAGCTTATTCATTTCTTTGGCTAAAAGATCCCTCTGTTTTATCTGACATCCAAGCATTAGATTCAAATTTTAAAAGCTCTAACGGTAAAACTTTTGCTATGATTTTTTTCGATGAAACTACAGGAAAAGCAGGTGGTATAAGATCTATAAAAGTTCCTAATAATTTTTCTCAACTGAACATTTTGCAAAAAATTGAACAAAACGCAAAATATGGTGATTTAGATACTTTATTTGTTGGCGCTCCATCAAAATTAAATTACGATGGACATGATTTTTTAGGTATTAATTTAGGAATGCCTATCTTTAACAGTAAAGGCAAATTTGTAGGTGTTGTTGGATATACTTTTGATTTCTTAGAAATATCACAAGATATGCTTGATCCAAAACTAGATGCCTACGAAGGTGATTTAAGATTTTTAATGACTGATCAAGGGGTTATTACTATTCACAAAAACAAAGATGCTATATTAAAAACTCTACCTGAAATCAATAAAGATCCTTCGACAAAATTTATTATTGATGCCGTTAAAGAACGTAAAGATATAATTATTGACGATTATACTGATTCAAATGGAAATCTCAGCTTTGCTAGTATCACTCCTTTTAGCACACTAGGAGATTCTAGTCACTGGAGTATAATAGTTACCGCACCAAAAAAGTCTGTTTTACAACCTTTATACAAATTACAATTTATTTTAATTATTATAGCACTAGTTATAGTTGTTATAATCTTAGCCATTGTTTATTTTTGTGTAAATAAAATAGTAGGTGCTAGAATTCCTATTATACTCCATTCTTTACAAAATTTCTTCAAATTTTTAAATCATGAAACCAAAGAAGTGCAGACAATAAAGATTAAAGCCGATGATGAATTAGGAAGAATGGGTAAAATAATC
>NZ_JANQCW010000039.1:0-1296 GCF_024723635.1 Campylobacter sp. W0066.1
TGCCTGCTGTATATTCAGTTTTACCGCCGATATAGTCAAATCCTACTCTTAGTGTTTCAGCAAAAGTATAACCTAAACCTGCAAAATAGAAGAAGTTTTCACCTACAGATCCAGTTAATTTGCTGCCATCAGAGTAGAAAATTTGTTCACCTGGAGCAATCACTCTACCTTTATCTTCTAAAACTACCAAACTACCTTTATCTTTTTCACCATAACCAACTATACCTGCTTGGAAATCAAATGCTGAAATATTTGCTTGAATTTGAGCAGCATAGAAGTTACCATTGTCTAAAATTAAACGTTTTTCTTTTTCACTATCAACACTATTCCCTAAGTATTGAGCTTGGATTTTGAAATTAGCATCATTAAATGCAAATTTATAGCTAGCATCTACTGCATATAAGAATGCCCAATTATTTGAATAAGCAGCCCAAATTTGGAATGCAAATGGATCAAAATCACCTAATACAGCACCGCCATATAGTGAAGACTTAGCAATATTGATTCCATCTTCAATTGCAGTATCACCATCATCTTCAGCATTAAAGCTATCAAACCAATAACCTGCGAAAGTTAAACCTTCAATAGAGTTATTAACTACTTTAGCTCCTGTTCCTACTAAGTCATCAGTCCAAATAGAACCAACTTCCATTTTACCGAAAGTTACATTTGTAGCATAAGCTTCATTTGTATATTCTAAGTAAGCTTGTTGAACATTGAAAGTTTTATTTGTAACTGTTTGATTGCCTGTACCAAAGCCAGCTTCATTTGTGCTGTATTGGAATTGAACAAAAGCTTTAAAGTTATCATCTAAAGCTGCTTTGAAGTTTAATTGAGATTTAAATCTGTGTTTGTTTTCTTTGGTGTTGTTATAACCTTCCGCTTGAACTGCATTACCAATTTCTTGTCTATCAGATTCAAATCTGTATCTGAACATTCCTGATACATCAACATCTTTTATAGCTTCTTCAAGTGAAACAGCGTTAGCTGCTGAAAAAGCACCTGCAGCTAAAGCTGCTACTAAACTAAGTTTAACTAGTTTCATGAGAATTCTCCTTATTAAAATTAAAACTATGGCTTGTATTATAGCATAGTTTTATATAAGAATTCTTAAAGTAAATAAAAACAATATAAAATATATTAGATTATATAGTATTAATATAAGTAGATAGATATATCTTTAAAGATCTAGTTTGAAACTAGATCTTTAAAAACTAAGGAGTTATCTATGAATGTTTGCTTTTACAAATGTAATTATGCTCTTTGATAGTTAATGTATGGAAACTGAGGGAGTTA
>NZ_JANQCW010000040.1:0-1237 GCF_024723635.1 Campylobacter sp. W0066.1
TACAAATCCCCCTTACTCATACTTTCTTTATTCTTGCTTTTTCCTTTTTCATCATTTGGATTTGAAATTTCTATTTCTTTAAAACTTTTAGAGCATTCTTTATCTGTGTATAATCTAACACAATACTTTCCCCAAGTCTTACCTATGCTAAAAGGATAATCTTTTAAAAAATCAGGTTGTTTGTTGTAATTAATCTCATTGATTTTAAAATAATACTTTCCTTCAGGTAAGCTTCCAAATTTATCTTTAATACTTTCATCATCATAGTAAAAATATGCTTTTTTCTTGGTAGTTTTATCTTTTATATCTTGATAAAAACTAAAAGCAATTTGTTTATTTGATGGTTTTAAATTATCAGCTTTAGCTACTCCACTTCTTGCCATATAAGAAGCTATTAAATCTTTTCCTTTAAAATGATATAAATAAAAACCATCATATTTAAAATAATCTTTATTTTTAAACCTAAGTATAAGTCCTATTTTATGATTGATATAATTATTAAATATTCTTTTGCTATCTTGTAAGGGTTTGGCTAAATAAGCTTTATTATCTTCTAATCTAACTTTAAAACTATGACAATTACTAAAGTCTTTTTCTCTATCAAATCTTATTTTACCTTCTTTATTAGTTTTTAATTTTAATACGCTTTGCTTGATTAGTTTTTCATGATCATACCCTTTTATACTAATACTAGCATTATCAATAGCCTTGCCATGTTCATCTTGTATGATAAGGCTGATGTAATTTGAAGTAGCAGTGTTGTTTATAATGTTAGTGTTATTGTGGGTTAAATTTAGATCTTGATGGTTTAAATCATCATAAGCATAGCGCTTGCTTATCTTTTTAGGTTCTAATTTTATATTTAAACTATTTTTAGCTAAAACATAGTTTTTAATCTTACAATGATAATAATCATAAGTAATGTTTAAATCTTTTAAAGCATATAAATTATTCTCATCATATTTAAGATAATAATTTATTTTTTCATCATTGAAAGAAAAAATTTCATCTTCCTTTGCGCCTAAAAGAAGTTTTTCATAAAAAAATACTCTTGTTTTTAGTTTATTAAAATCTAGATTATAGTTTTGTTCTAATAAAGCTATATCGATTAATGACTCATCTTTAACAAATATATCACAATTGTTCTCATAAAGATGTAAAAGATTTGACATAGATGAAGCATTGTCAAAAAATATAAGCTTTTTATTTTTTTCTTTGTTTTCTAAGATGAAGTGGC
>NZ_JANQCW010000041.1:0-1238 GCF_024723635.1 Campylobacter sp. W0066.1
CATGACCCTTTCGTCTAGTGGCTCAGGACGTCACTCTCTCTGTGTGATAACAGAGGTTCAAATCCTCTAGGGGTCGCCATAAAATTAATTAGTATTTGTACTTTTAATATATTTTATCACTTTTCTAAAAGAAGAATTAAAAATCATTATAATATTTTTATTTTATTGTATAATGAAGTTGTATTTTAAATTTAAAGGATAAATTATGGATAATTCATTATCAGGATATACTAAAAAATATGACAATGAAGGATATGGTTTACAATATCCCGATGGACATGTTATAAGATTTTATGAGAGAATCTTGAAGTATAAATTAAACAAAACAAGTGGAAATTTGCTTGATTTTGGTTGTGGGAATGGAGTGCATTCTAAATATTTTCAAGATGTAACGGGGGGGGGGTATTAACGCTTATGGTGTAGATATTGTTCCTAGTTTAAAAAATACTTGGAAAAAAGATCCTAGGATAAATGAAAATAATTTTCACGTAATTACACCTAACTCTAGTTTTAAAAATTTATTTGATGTAAAAATGGATTTTATTTTTGCAAATCAAAGTTTATATTATCTGCCAAGCAAAGATTTTCAAAAAACTATTGAAGAATTTTATGATTTATGCAATGATGGAGCAATAATTTTCGCGACTATGATTAGCTCTAAAGCTTATCAAGAATTTGTTACAGGGGATGTTAAAGAAAATGGTTTAGTAGAAGTAAAATCTAGTCCAAGATTAAATAGTGAATCTACTTATATAAATTTTACAAATACGATTGAAGAATTAAAAGAAAAATTTAAACCTTTTAAGCCATTGTTTTGGGGAGATTATGAGCTGATAAATTTATATAATTTTGAAGGAAGCATACAACACTTCATCTACATAGGACAAAAATAATTTTTACACAAAGGCTTTAATAAGCCTTTAGTTTATTCTCCTTGTTATTACAACTACCACACACCATCAACTAATATCCCAATCCTTTTTTTGCTAAACTCTAATACTTATATTATAATCCATCCCCTCCAAGCTTTCAATATCAAACCTACTATATATTACATATCGTAATACACCTTTCTATATCTTTCTCTATATCTTTCTCTATATCTTTCTCTATATCTTTCTCTATATCTTTCTCTATATCTTTCTCTATATCTTTCTCTATATCTTTCTTCCACACCCTCTCTCACTTTTTTCATTTTCTCTTTCTTTTTCCAACACCTTTTCCATTTTTTACCAAAC
>NZ_JANQCW010000042.1:0-1236 GCF_024723635.1 Campylobacter sp. W0066.1
TTTTTAAACCCACTAAGATTATATTAAATCATAAGGAAAGTATTTATACTGTTTAAATTCTTCTTTATCCAAATTCATTAGTTTTACAATTGCAGCACCTTCAAGATCCCAGGTATCTAAAGGATCCCTTAACCTTGTATGTTTTTTCATATATTTATGTAAAAACTCAATATCTTGTGTGGCTATAAATTCTTTAATCAGTTCATGTTCTTTGCAAGCACATTTGCGTTCTAAATTTAAATTCTTACCCTTAGAACCTATAAAATGTAAAAACCAATCTCTATTGAGTATATCCCTTCTTTTTCTCTCATCTTCTTCTATTAATTCTAGCAAACAAGTAGTATCCATATCTAATAATACTCTAACGCAAAGTTCAATAGCATTTCCCCTGTAATAGCCAATATCCAATCCTGTTTCTAAACGATTTTTTTCTTTTAATAGCATAAGTGCTTCTAAATCTTTTTTAACTATGTTTATATCATCACCACGAGAGTATTTATCTAAAGCAATACATTTTTTTCTATCTTCTATACAAAAAATACAAGTTTGTCTATCTCCAAAAGGAAGTTCTAAAAATATTTTTTCGGATTTCTTGATATCTTCTTCACACTTTATTATATGTTCAGTAAAATACGCTTCATCTTTCTTAGCATCTCTTACCATTTTCTATCCTTTAGGTTTTTTTAATTTTATTTGCATCTTTATCTAAATAATGAATGGTTTCTTTACCTCCTTCATCAACATGAAATAAATCTTTTCTGATTTCATTGCTATTTTTTTCAAGAAGTTCTTTTATCTTTTCTCTATGTTCTTCATCTGCAACACCAAGTCTATTTTTGTCCTCTTCTAATATCCAACTATTACTCATCTGTTTGGTTTTTTGATTTCTATTTAACTTGCTTGTTCCAAACTTAGCTTCTGCGATGATATATTTTGGATTTTTATTGGGGTTATAATAAATTCCATCAATTCCTTGATGAATTTTATCATCAAGTCCTTGAACTTTGTTTAAGCTAATTCTTTTATAGCCTTGATTTAAATAATGCAAATGCATTTTAGCTTCGCCATAATTTCCTTTTTGTTTATTGCTTAATTTATCAATGCCATTTAATTTTTGTATCTTTTTTTCCATATTTGCTAAAACTTTTTTAGCTTCTTTTTGTTGTGCTTGAACTTCTTTTAAAAATACTTGTTGTTTATTTACTTGTTTTCTTCTTTGTGCTGCTTTTAACTTAC
>NZ_JANQCW010000043.1:0-1167 GCF_024723635.1 Campylobacter sp. W0066.1
GGTTTGTATAGCTTGTAAAGGTGATAGGTAATAAGAAATAATAAAATAAAGTAAAATAATACTTATAATACTTGTAAAAATAACTATAATAATCTGAATATAAGCTATCTTCTTGCTCGATTGAGAAATTGTATCGATATATGCCATATTGCACACTGTATATCCATCTACATTGTCACACATTCCGAGTCTTTCGTGATTTTCCTTGCTAGTATAAAAAAATGGCTCACCTTCTTTTACCTTGCTAAATTTGTCTGCTACGATAGCAACATTTGGATCATTTCCGATATAATTTTTACTTGTTGAAACAAATGAAAAACGATTTTTATCATAAATAAAAGACGCACCTGGCATTTGTTTAAGACTATCTTCTAAATCTTTAACCAAAACATCAATTGCTAGCACTCCTATAAAATTACCATCTTTATATATTGGCATGGCATAAGTAAAGCAAGGTAAACCTGTAGTTACATCAATATAAGAAGGAGTGATATATAGGCTATTATTTTTCATTGCCTCTATATAAAATTCTCTTGTTCTTGCGTCATAGTTATCAGCTTTTCCATAAATTCCATAGTCTAAACCTTTGCTATCACTATCTGGGTCGCTTACTATTAATTCTCCATTTGATTGAGCTAGATAAACCGCTAGAAAATTACCAGAATCTCTGAATGATCTTAATTGATAGCCTATATTGTCCATTAGCTTCTCTGTTGAATTCAAACTAGAATAGGGATGTCTGAGTATAGTTTCGCTTAATTTTTTCAATGAGTCAGATGTATCATCTTTAAAATTAGTCATAAGATTTTTTGTAGAAATTAAACGATTTTGTTCAGAATTAACAATTTCTTGAAAAAGAGCATCTTTAACAAAAATAAATGTTATAATTCCTAGAATCAAAAGACATACAATTGCTATGATATTTGCAATCAAGGCAACTTTTATTTTAACACTTTTCATTGCTTTTCTCCTAAAATATTTTTGCAATTATAAATTAAATTTTTATAATAAAAATTTAATTTTGATTTAATATTGTAAATTCTACAAAAAGACAAAAAGATTAGGAAATTGATAAATTAAATTTGAAAGTTTTACTAAGCTAATTAGCTTACTAATTAACCCACCTTTATATCAAACTAAACCCTTAATGGGTTTAGTTAATTATTT
>NZ_JANQCW010000044.1:0-1155 GCF_024723635.1 Campylobacter sp. W0066.1
ATTGATAGTGTGATATAATCCTCTTTTACCCAAATTTGGTTCACAAAAAGTTGTGATTTGATAAATTGCATTTACTTCTAAATTCGCAATGGTTTCTTGCATGGCTTTTAAGCTACCTTGCAATCCCTCTTCGCTGATGAAATTTAAGTCATCCTTGCTAGTATGATATTCTTTATAATCACCAAATCTAGTCCTACATATACAAACTACTGGTAAATTTACTAAAGGAGAGCAAAGCTGTCTTTCGTTGCCACCTCTATATAAAAAGCTAAATTCTTTAAAATTATTTTTTTCTTTTAAAGTATGCAAGGCTACTTTGTCTGCTAGAGTATTTTCATTTGGAGTGTGAATGAGTGAGTAAGCATTATCATCGCCTATGCAAGAGAGTACAAATCCTGCTTTAGTGTGTTTTTGCAAATACTTTAAATGTTTACTAAGATAAACTATACTTCCTATAGTTTCAGGAGCAAAAACAAAACGATAATTATATTTTCTCTCTTTAAGTTCTAAAAGCCATTTAGCTAAAAATGCAGCTACCACAGGACCACTTAACTCGTTATTTGCCATAGATGGATGACAAAGATAAGTGGAAATTAAAATTTCATCTTTTGTTTCTTGCGTGCTAGGTATGAGTAAATCAGCATAGTTTAAAACTCCATTTTCATGGTGCTTTGCATCTATGAAAACTTTATATTTTCCTTCTTTTAATTTAACTCTATCTTTGTGTTTTATACAAAACCCCCAACACCTTTTATAATAGCTTGTCACATAAGGTATGGCATCAGGCATATCCTCTATAGAGTAAAGATGCTCTTGTAAGCTTGCTAGATCAAGCTCTGTGTCTATGCCTGTGCTATAGTTTAACACATGAAGATTATTTTGCTTAAAATCACAAATTTTTTCTCCATCTGGAGTGATGATATAAGCATCGTTTATCTCCCATTCAGCAGGCACTTCCCAATCAAACACTTTGCTCCCGCTTGCTATAGAATGAATTTTTAATATACCCCCCCCCATAGCTTCATCAAGTATTTTTAAGCTTTGTCTAAAGCCTTTCCCGGTAATACTTCTGCATATAGGAAAAAGCTCACAAGCTAGCTCATACATACCTTTACTCACAACAAGCCTTTTTAGTTTCTTCTAAAATCTTAAATA
>NZ_JANQCW010000045.1:0-1111 GCF_024723635.1 Campylobacter sp. W0066.1
AAATATCTACCAAATATCAATAATATATGATATAAATATTAACTAGAGATTTTAATCCCTAGTTAATTCCTTATTAGAATTTTCTTTTTTTAGGCATATTACTTTATCCCTAAACATCTGCATTTTAATTTCTTTTGTTACAAATTCTAACCCTTTTGCAAGCATTAAATCATTAAAATCACTCATACCTTGAGAGCTTTGCTCTTGTGTAAAATTTGGTAAAATTACACTAACATTAGAATATTTTTCTTTAATTTCTAAAGCTGTTTTTTTACCTGTATTTTCTAAACCTCTTAATTCTTTTTTTACATCATTATCAGCAAATATTGTGATATTTTTATCAGGATAGAGAGTATTTAGTTTTTTAACCACACTTTCTAAATTACCAGCATCTACTGCCATAATGATAGGTTTATTTAACACTTTATGTAAAGTAGCACCAGTAGCAAAACCTTCACATAAATAAAATTCTTTTAAATTATGAAGTGTTTTAGCTCCTATAATATGAAAACAACCTTGTTTTTTTGCAAGATATTCCACACCTTGATCTTTTTCTTCTTGAGTTTTAATTACCCCTATGATTTTATCTCCATTTGAAAATATTCTTTGAAGTGACCATAATTTTCCATTTTCATCTTTTAAAGGAATTAATAATGAACCCATTTTATCTTGTTTAAGATAAAAGTTTTCATCAAAGCCTTTTTTCTTTAAGTAAGCATGGTTAGAATTAGCCCATCTTGCATTATTATACTCATCTTCTAATTTTAAGGCAGTTTTTTCTTGTAAGGCTAAAATTTCTTTTTCTCTAAGTTCTTGATCTTTTTTTATTTGATTATGTAATTCTTGAGAACTTTTTAAATTACCATTATAGTTTTTTTCTACTTGCATTTTCCAATTTTTCTTTACGCCTGTTTTAAAATTTTGTATAAAACCTGCAGGAAAATTGTTATTTAAATATCCAATATAAGCACCACTTAATTCTCTACCTTTATCATTAGTAGTTTTTACTCTATGAATTTTACCATCCATAATAGGTAAATTATCTATAATTAATCCTTCTTCTTCAAGTGATTTTTTAAATGATTGAAGGGCTAGGGAGGTGTTGGTTGAA
>NZ_JANQCW010000046.1:0-1041 GCF_024723635.1 Campylobacter sp. W0066.1
TTTTGTATTTTTTTAAGCGGTGAAATATTGTATTTAATAACAAATCCTATTATTACTAGAGCTATAACTAAACTTATTAAACCAATAAATGATTGTTTAATCAGAGCTTCATTTACGGGTTTTGTATATATTTCTTCATCCGCGATTGCGCAAATATTATATCCTAATGAATTTTCTTGACAAATAACTGCTTTATTTTTGTTGTTTTCATCTTTAACTGCAAAAAAATTTTTTGATAATTCTCCTGTTTTACCTTCAGGGCTATTAAGATATGTTTTTACTATGTTTTCGGATAATGCAGTTTTTTTAAGCAGTTGCTCTTCAAGTTCATGAAATAATATTACTCCATCATCATCTATAACAACAACAAATCCACTTGCTGATTTTCCCATAGAAAGTACATTTTTTGAAAATGTAGTTAAATCATAATTTCCGCCAACAGCTCCTATAAAACTACCATTAACAACTATAGGGTATGAAAAAGCTAAAGAAGGAGCTTTTAAACTCGGAGCCATATAAGGTTTTGAAATCACAACTTTGTCATTTCCAGAAGCAACACTTGTATACCAAGTTCTAGTTCTTGGATCATAACCATCAGAAGGCGTTTGATGGTTTCCATTAGATCTTATCATTGCACCATTATGCGCAAGTCCTACGTATAACACATCAAAACGGCTTGCTTCTTTGGTTACTCTAACCATATCATAAATTTCTTTAGTGCTTGCACTTGGATTTTTTTTCATTTCAAGCGCAATGGCTTTTACAGCATCACTTCTTGATTCACTGTAGTCTTCAAAATTTTTTGCAACATCCTGTATAGTTTTAATTTGTAAATTATTGATAAGCTCTCTAGTGTCACGTTTTATTTCTAAATAGTTAAATACATTTGCAATTAATAATATTCCTACTATTGCTAGTCCCACAAAAAAAGTTAGTTTATTTGTTAAAGTTTGAGTAATTTTTTTCATAAAACTCCTTGATAATAAATGTCTTGTCTGGCTAATAAAAATTTCTTGTTTGTTTAACCGATAAACTCTCGCT
>NZ_JANQCW010000047.1:0-928 GCF_024723635.1 Campylobacter sp. W0066.1
CAACAATGCTATAATAAACAATACTAACCTTAAAGGTAAAAAAATTGCTTAAAATATTAAAAAACTTTCATTGTAATTTTTACAAAAAATATATAAAAAACTATTTTTAGAATATCAAGGAATATAAATGAAAAAACCTTTTTATAAACTTAAAAGATTTTATATACCCTGTATTATATTAATCATAATACTTGCCGTGCTTGCAAAATTACTTTATTCTCCTTTATATACGATTTATTGGGAAACAAATCATCGCTTTGAAAAAGTACAAGAATTTAGAAATTTTGAAAAAATGACTTTAAATCCAAGTCCTAAAGATATGATTAAAATTGTAGATGATTATCAGCCTAAACTAGAAGACTTTAAAGATTTAAATACAAAAATGCAAAAGGCTATTTTTGATTTTAAGGTGGCTAAATTCTTTGGATTTGAGGATAGATACTTTGGGGTTATCCTTGTAGCCTACAGTGATATATTTATAATATCAACAAACAAAGAGCAAACCTATTTTAATTATCTTAATTTCATAAGCAATTTAAACTCAAATGAAAAACAAAAATACCTAAACTTAAGAGCCTCTACTAAAGATTTAGAAAAACAAATTTTTGAAGAAAAACTTAAATTTATAAAGCACTATGAAGAATTTTATGATTATTTAGATAGCATAGGCTATTTGGATAAGGGTTCTTGGTATAAAGGTTTGGCAAATATATATAAAATTACAATATATTATTTTATCTACGATGTGCCAAAAAATCTTAAAAAATTTTATCCCCTAGAAGATAAAAAATTAGCACTTGAAAAAATGAAAATAAGTTATAAAGTATTTAATAATTTAGATTTAAATTCGACTTCTGAGATTCCTAGTATAGCTAATGATGATTGGAAAAATGCTTTTAAAGATTTTTCTAATGCAAGTTATAATTGG
>NZ_JANQCW010000048.1:0-906 GCF_024723635.1 Campylobacter sp. W0066.1
GAAGCACAAAGTCTAATATTGTTAAAATAGTGAAAGGTTCCAAAACAATAATACTCAGTATAATCAACTTCTTTACCAAAACCTATATATCTCCAAGCATCTCCATCAAGCGTCACATGAGAAGAGTTATCAATGATTGCATCTATAGCCCATGGAGCTATTTTTGCAGATAATACACCCATGTATGCACCATGTGAAACTCCTACCACAATAGTTTTTAAATTATTGTTTTTAAAAATCTTTTTTTTTGTATAAAGCAGAGTATTTATCATATCAATTGTTTGCATAATACCATAATTTTGATATTCATTGTTTGTAAGTTGCAAACTCGCACTTAAATCTAAGTAGTAATCTCTATTAAGATCCCAATTATCTTTCTTTTTTTGAATTACCTTATTAAGATAATCCATAGCAGGGTGAAATTCTTCAAAAGTGTTAAGCTTTGATATATCATAAGGAATTTCTATATTAAGAGCTTTTAAACTTGCATCAAAAATAAGTTTATCAATATCATCTAAATACCACTTAGCGCCAGTTTGGGGACGGTTACCTATACCATGATAATTTAAACTCAAAACTGCCACATTGTACTTTGATGCAAAATACTCCATATTAAACTTTAAAACAGGCTCTCTTATATCAGCCCCAAGCCCTTGGACAATACACATTATAGCTTCAATTTCTCTTGTATCATCATATATGAGCTGAAATTCTAATTTATTTTCTCTTTTTATATTTAATTCTACATCATCACAAGAGTCTATAAAATAGGTTTGATTTTTTAACATTTATAACCTTGGTATAAAATTTTAATTTTTAAATATGGTATACCACAATTAAGCATAAAAAATAATTAAAAAAACTATTCAATTTTATCTAGCTAAAGCCAAAATCAATTCCTAATCC
>NZ_JANQCW010000049.1:0-697 GCF_024723635.1 Campylobacter sp. W0066.1
GCAACATAGCATAACTAGCATCTGCACAATTAGCATAGTCTAAAAATTTAGTGATTAAGTCTAATTTAGCTTCTTGTGTTTTAATGTTTTTGCTCATTTGTTATTCCAAAGTTTCAACTTGCCAGTCATCTTTCTTAAATTTTTTGTCAATATTCTTACAACTTAATACTTCCATATATCTAAAATATAATCCAGCACCCTCATCGCCTTTCAAGAATATACCATAATTATCATAAAAATATGTATTAATACGATAATACACTACTTGGTTTTCATTTTTTCTTTCAAATCTAGTTTCCACTATCCTATCTTTTATTTGCTTACTTTTAGGTGTCACTATTATATTCGTTTTATTCTTTATAGATTCATCCTCAATCAACACTTTTCCCAAATTAAAATAACACAAGCTCTTAAACTCATAATACTGCGGATCCATATATTTATAAGAACATCCTCCTACTAAGAATAATAAAAGATATACAGGTAAAAGAAACAAAGTAAATTTTTTAAATATTGTTTTAAAATTTATAGTTTTTGTTTTATTTTTTAATTTATAAAAAATTTTAAAGATAAAATATAAAATAATAGAAAATATAAAAACAAAAAAGAAAAATATAAGAATAAATATTAAAAGATTAACAAAGAATTCTAGCATTTATTAACTCCTCTTAATTTTCTCTGTTTTTTCATAAGACAA
>NZ_JANQCW010000050.1:0-617 GCF_024723635.1 Campylobacter sp. W0066.1
TGTTCACCAGCACGTGCTGCTTCAATAGCTGCATTTAATGCAAGCAAGTTAATTTGATCTGCAATATCTCCTATTATAGAAGTAACATTTTTAATCTCTTCACTTTGAGCAATTACTTCACTAGTTTTATGCGATACATTTTGCATAGAAGAAGTAATTTCTTCTAATGCTGCTGCTGTTTCTTCTAAAGAAGAAGCTTGGCTTGATGAAGAATCTGTTAAGTTCTTAACAGCACTTTGTAATTTACCACTCTCATCTGCTAATAAAGAAGCAAATTCAGATGATTGTCTTAACATAGCTACTATTTCTTGGCCTAAAGCATTAGCTGTTACTTCAACCCCGCCTTTAGCATTTTTAACTTCAGTGGTAAAGTCTAATGCTTTATAGCTATCAAATACTCTATTAATTTCATTCATATTAGAACCAACCTTTTGTTCTAATACATTTAGCATATCATTTAATACATTTTTTAATTCTATTAATTGAGGATTAGCAGGAATTGCTGTTATTCTTGCTGTTAGATTACCACCTTCTATTTCTTTAGCAGTTTCTACTGATTGTTCTACTGCTTTAGCATCTTGTTCTAATGCATTTTTAGTTTTAGTGATGTTTTCATT
>NZ_JANQCW010000051.1:0-565 GCF_024723635.1 Campylobacter sp. W0066.1
GTATTGATGTAGATAAAATACAAGCTGATTCTATAAAAATACAAGAAAAGGTTGAAAGCAATCTTGAGAATTTAACAAGAAAACCTACTAATTAAAAAGAAAAATAAAATTATAGAAAGGAGATAGAGTTTAGTTAAAAGTTTGTTTGGTAAAGCCAAAGGGATTATCCTAAACCCTGCAAAAGCAGGGGATACTCAATAAGCCTTGACATAGCAAAGTGTTAAGAGTATAATTATAAGGATAATTTTTGTTAGCATTATGCTCACCTCCCTTCTGGGCGGTAAATTAACGCTAAAGGGTTGCGCCCCTTTGGTGTTGCACCCTTAATATAATTATATCAAACAAACTCTTTAACTTCTTTAATACAATTGATGAAAAGATTTTACATTTTATTCCTTAGTGCTTTAATTTTTGCACCTTCTTTATTATTTGGTGCTACAAATATAGATGATAATCATATTATCTTTACTTGGGGCTATGGTGAAGTAGCAAATGATATTTTACAAGTTATAAAAGATGTTATATTTTTGCTTCAATTAACTAATAAAAGTAAAGAATCTTTTCA
>NZ_JANQCW010000052.1:0-558 GCF_024723635.1 Campylobacter sp. W0066.1
TATCAATATCTTAATCAATAGTGATACACTTTATAAAAATCCTTTATTGCAATATAATATAAATAGAACAATTTCTAAAGATGAAAATATCATTTATGCTTTAAAAATACTTCTAGTATAAATCAAGCTTTTAAAAACTTAAAAGAATTACAAGGAGTATTATTAAAAGAAAATATATTTTTAAATTTTATAGACTTAAATAGCAAAGAAAGCCTTTTAAGTTTTTATAATCAAATATTAAGTAATCATCATCTTAAAGATTATTTTTATATAAAAAATAATCAATTTTTTATTAAAGAAGATATAAAAAATAAAATTGTATTTCACAATATCAATTCTTCTTCTATTATAAGTAATTATCTTAGCTTGTTAAATGATTTTAATACTTTAAGTAAGATAGAACTTATAAATATATTGGAAAGTTTAAGTTTATACAATCTTTCAACTTTAATGCAAGATATACAAAAAAGATATTTAAAACTAGAATATAACTTAAAAAGCTTTGATAAAGATAGTATCTTTTTATCTAATATGATTATGAATGTGAGATTGAAGTAG
>NZ_JANQCW010000053.1:0-478 GCF_024723635.1 Campylobacter sp. W0066.1
CTCCTATCCCTTCCCATCTTATCTTGTCCCATTTAATCTTAGCAAGAGGATTAGCTTGTATTTTAGCTAAAGCAAATTTTATTTTATTTTTCTTAGGTATAGCTAGTATAGGATAACCTTTATTACTTACCCCTATTAAACCCATTTGTAATACAGAATGTTTATGATTTACTTTATGATTTGAATAAGTATGAGCAAATACTAAAGCTACTTTAGTACAAGGTCCTCCTAGTATAGGTGGATTTACACATCCACTTATACTAGCTCCTTGTATTTCGTTATTAAGCATAATAGGAACATTATCTGATTTTATTCTTTTAGCATTCTTTGCTTTTAAATTAACCTTACCTCCATGTATGCATAATAAAGTATTATCTTCTAAGATAGGATGCAAACAAGAAGTATCGGGACTTATATCAATATCTTCTATTCTAGGAAGAGTGATTTTTCTTTTTTTAGCCATAAAAAGCCTTGTGGG
>NZ_JANQCW010000054.1:0-427 GCF_024723635.1 Campylobacter sp. W0066.1
AATCTGTTTATTTTCCTCTTTAAAAGTATATATTAAATCATCACACTTATATGAGATTTCTTTTTTACAAGTTTTATCTTTTAAGGGTTCTTGCAGAATTTGTGGTAAGTGTTTTTTTATAAGTAGTTTCATAGGTATACCCATACCATGAGTTAGATTTTTAATAAACTTACCATCTATTTGTTTTTCATCTATAATTTTTATAAATTCAACATCAAGTCCATGTTCTTTTAAGATATTAATATATTCTTCTTTTTCTTCTAAAGGAACATATTCATCAAATTTAGAATGATAAGCAATATATTTTGGATTTGGATATTTTGCTTGTATATTTAGATGATCTTTATTTAGTGTTTCTCTAATGAGTTTTCTAGCAGGTGAAAAATAATAAGGTGATTGTTTGTTTGTAGTCCATAGTGTTTTTTCA
>NZ_JANQCW010000055.1:0-391 GCF_024723635.1 Campylobacter sp. W0066.1
ACTCTCACTTTTTTAAAAAATTCCAAAACCTTAAGTCATTTTGCAAAGGCTTATAGGGGTAAAATGCTAAGAATACTAGCAAATAAAAATATACATAGCAAAGAAGCTTTGCTTGAAAACTTACCTAATGAATTAAAAATAAAAGAAATTAAAATACAAGGATTAAAAGAAGAAATAATTTTAGATATAGTAAGCTAAGCCTTTTGGCTTAGCTTTTATAATTAGAATTTGTATAGAGCTTCAAGTCTGATGAATTGATCGTCAGCATCCTGATCTTTTACACGATTATGATTATCTTCAGTTAAGTAAGAATAGAAGCCGCTAAATGTAAGTTTTGGACTGTATTTGTAAGATACTCTTGCTATGTATTCGTTTTTATCTGTATCAGGGG
>NZ_JANQCW010000056.1:0-364 GCF_024723635.1 Campylobacter sp. W0066.1
TTTGTAGTGTTGGGCTGATGTTTTAAAAGTTTAAATCTATTTACAAAATCAATAGTTCTTTTACTCAGTGCATCATTTAACCCTACCCTGCTAATATCATTATCCAATGTTATTTCTTTACTATCAAAACAAGTATTTATAAGAGAAATACAATATTTAGGTTCTATTTTAACTATTTTATTTTGTTCAAAACGAGCTTGTATAGCACAAGCATAAGCTGTGTTTGTATTTTTAGGTTTTACAATATTTTCCCTTTTACTATTTTTCATAACAATATCTTGCTTTAATTTATCACCAAAAGTAAGTTTATCTGCTTTATAAATATTATTCTTTTCATCTTGCTCTATATTTTCCCAAACATATT
>NZ_JANQCW010000057.1:0-295 GCF_024723635.1 Campylobacter sp. W0066.1
TTAAAACTTCTTCTTCTTAGCATCCTCTAAGATATCACTAGCTATTTTATTTACATTATCAGCTACTATAGCACTATCATTAGCTATTTTTAAATTCTCTTGAGTTACATGATCAATTTGTGCTACAGCATCATTTATTTGAGTAATACCTGTAGTTTGTTCTTTAATACTCTCACCCATTTCATTAATAGATTGAACTAAGATATTAGTATTAGCTTCAATCTCACCTAAAGACTTTTGAGTTCTTTCTGCTAGATTTCTAACTTCATCAGCAACAACAGCAAAGCCACGTCCG
>NZ_JANQCW010000058.1:0-293 GCF_024723635.1 Campylobacter sp. W0066.1
AAAACTTCTTCTTCCTAGCATCCTCTAAGATATCATTAGCTATTTTATTAACATTATCAGATATAGCTGCACTATCATTAGCTATTTTTAAATTCTCTTGAGTTACATGATCAATTTGTGCTACAGCATCATTTATTTGAGTAATACCTGTAGTTTGTTCTTTAATACTCTCACCCATTTCATTAATAGATTGAACTAAGATATTAGTATTAGCTTCAATCTCACCTAAAGACTTTTGAGTTCTTTCTGCTAGATTTCTAACTTCATCAGCAACAACAGCAAAGCCACGTCCA
>NZ_JANQCW010000059.1:0-250 GCF_024723635.1 Campylobacter sp. W0066.1
TTCCAACAATATCAGCAATAAAATCACTTAAATCTATTTCACTAAAATCTAACTTTTGAAATTCTTCTGGAGTAAATCTTCTACAATCAGGACTCTTTGGAGAACCCCAACCTCTTCCAATTTGTGGGCATCCTTGTTCATTAAATATTCTTGCTAATTTTGAATTAAAACAACAATGTGTTTTTTTATGCTGAATACAACCTATGAATTTAATTTTTTTAGAGCAATATTCACCAACTTCTACACATCT